>JAAEOK010000056.1 GCA_024244705.1 Alphaproteobacteria bacterium | reverse complement strand
CGCGTCTTCAACTCATACGACGACATCGTCGACCACTGCTGTGACGCCTGGAACAAGCTCATCGATCAGCCCTGGAAAATCATGTCGATCGGACACAGGCAATGGGCACATAGGTCATGATCAACGGGATTTGGTATAAGTCTACTCTACAGATGTCAAATCTGTTGCCGAATTGAGAGAAAGACAGGCTGGTTTAAGGAACCTAAGGACCCATTCTGGTCCACATTCGTCGCCACATCACTCGGTCCCGTCGGGGATCGCCTGGCCGCTGTCACGCAGGGCTGCCGCCTCGTGGAAACCCTCGCGCTCGGCCAGGCGCTTGAACGCCATGCCCTCGCGGGTGTGCCGGGAGACGCCGTCGAACAGGGTGGCGATCATCTGGGTCGAGGCCAGGCCCATGTTGTCGTAGGCCTGATTGATCATCAGCTTCTGCATCATCAGCTGGTTGCGCGGCACCGCGGCCATGCGCTCGGCCAACTGCTGAACCCGCCCGTCGAGCGCCGTCGCCGGCACCGCGTCGAGGACGAGGCCGATGTCCTTGGCTTCGCGGCCGTCGATCAGGTCACCGGTCAGCAGCATGCGCTTGGCCTTTTCGGCGCCGAGACGGTAGACCCACATCGCCGTCGTCGGACAGCCCCAGACCCGCGCCGGCGGATAGCCGATCTTGGCGTCTTCGGCCATGATGACGATGTCGCAACTGAGTGCGATGTCGCTGCCGCCGGCGACTGCATAGCCGTGGACCTTGCAGATCGTCGGCTTGTCGCTGCGCCACAACGAGAAGAAGTCGTCGGTGTTGGCCTTCATGCGCCGGTAATCGAGGGTCGGATCCCACGGCATCTCTTGCACATAGGGATTTTCCCCCTCCGCCTCGGCGAAATCCTTGAGGTCGTAACCGGCGCAAAAGGCGCGGCCGGCACCCCCGACCACGATCACATGAACGCCGTCATCCTCATTGGCGCGGCCGACGGCGTGGCGTATCTCGCCCGGCATCTCGGCGTTGATCGCGTTCAACCGATCGGGCCGGTTGAGGGTCAAGCGGGCGATGCGCCCTTCGGTTTCGTAAGCCAATGTCTGGTAGGTCATTGTCGACGCCGCGCTCCTAATATCGGTTGATTTGACGCTCCCGTGCCTGCTGCCGTTTGCCTATCCGATCACCGCCGTCGCTTCGATCTCAACCTTGGCCCGGTCCTCGACCAGGGCGACGACCTGGACCAGCGCCATCGCCGGGTAGTGCGCACCGATGACCTCGCGGTAGGCGGCACCGACGGCGCGCAGGTTCGAAAGATAGTCCTGCTTGTCGGTCACGTACCAGGTCAGGCGGACGAGGTCGGCGGTCGAGCCGCCGGCCGCCTCGACCAAAGCCTTGATATTGAGCAGCGCCTGTTTGGTCTGGTCGGCGAAGTCGTCGCTCTCGAACCGTTCCTCGGGGGTCCAGCCGACCTGGCCGGCGATGAAGACCATCCGTCCCTCGGCGACGACGGCGTTGCTGAACCCTTTGGGGCGGGGCCAACCCGGCGGTAGGACAATGTTCATGGCGTGTTTTCCTCCAATATCGTCGGCGTATGTAGGCCGCTCGTCGGGCGGTGCGGCGATCGCCTGTATAACCCTATTGCATCCGACAGGGAAGATATTTTAAACTTAAAATAATATTGGAAGGACAGCGACCTGCTTTCAGGACTGCCGCGACCGCCACGCCGTGACCGGCCGACCGACGGACCCAGTGATGCAAACGCCCGAGACCGAAAGCACAATCTCCCCGACGACCCGGGTCCTGACCGGTCGCCACGCGCTGGTGACCGGCGCCAGCCGTGGTATCGGCGCGGCCATCGCCGACCGGCTCGCCGGCATGGGGGCGGCGCTGTCGATGCTCGGCCGGGACGTTGACCGGTTGCGCTCGAGGCAGGCAGAAATTGAGACCGTCCATGGCGTCGACACCCACGCCGTGGTCGCCGATATCACCGATGCCGAAGCCCTTTCGACGGCCATCGGCGACGCGGTCGCCCGTTTGGGACCGCCCGCCATTCTGGTCAACAACGCCGGCGCCTCCGAAAGCGCGCCTTTCGCCAGGACCGACGAGGCCTTGCTGCATCGCATGATGGAGATCAACCTGGTCGGCACCTTCCGCTGCACCCAACTGGTGCTGCCGGCGATGATCGAGGCCGGCTTCGGCCGCATCGTCAATATCGCGTCGACCGCCGGGGTCACCGGATACCGCTATACCAGCGCCTATTGTGCCGCCAAGCATGCGGTGGTCGGCCTGACGCGCTCGCTCGCGCTCGAACTCGCCAAGACCGGCGTCACCGCCAACGCGGTCTGTCCCGGTTTCACCGACACCGACCTCGTCGCCGGTGCGATCACCAATATCGTGGCCAAGACCGGCCGCAGCGAGGCCGACGCGCGGGCGCAACTGGCCGCCACCAATCCGCAGGGCCGTCTCGTCCAAGCCGGCGAAGTCGCTGCCGCGGTCGGTTGGCTCTGCCTCCCGGAATCGGCCGCCGTCAATGGCCAAACCGTGATCATCGATGGTGGCGAGGTGATGAAGTGAAGGCCGTGCCTCTGCAGATGGACGACGGCGGCGACCTCGAAACCGCCCTCAACACATCGGACCTGGTCGAGATTCGCGTGTGGCTGCGGCTGCTCACCTGCACCAATCTGGTCGAGCAGCGAATCCGCCAGAACTTGCGCCAGGAATTCGGCATCACCCTGCCGCGGTTCGACCTTCTCGCACAATTGCAGCGCGCGCCGGACGGGCTGACCATGGGCGAGTTGTCGCGCCGGCTGATGGTCAGCAACGGCAATGTCACCGGGATGATCGAGCGGCTGGTCGGCGAGGGCCTGGTCGAACGGCAATCGGCGCCCGGCGACCGGCGGTCGCAGGTCGTGCGCCTGACCGCCGCCGGCGAGGACACACTGCTGTCCATGCTGCCGGTCCACCATCGCTGGGTCGAAGCCATGTTCGAGGGCCTGTCGGCGAACGACATGTCGACGCTGTTCGATCTTCTGGCCGGGCTCAAACGGTCCGTGACCGAAAACGATTCCGAGAAAACTCAGCCTCACCGAGGAGATCCGTCATGATCACCGGCACCAAGGCCGCCGACTTCGCGCCCGACCATTACGCCCTCGAGGTCGCGGGCAAGGTCGCGCGGATCACCTTGAATCGCCCCGAACGAAAGAATCCCCTGACCTTCGAAAGCTATGCCGAACTGCGTGATACCTTTCGCGCCCTGGTCTATGTCGAAGACGTCAAGGCGGTCGTTGTTTCGGGCGAGGGCGGCAACTTTTGCTCCGGCGGCGACGTCCACGAAATCATCGGACCGCTGGTGTCGATGGAGATGAACGGCTTACTCGCATTTACCCGCATGACCGGGGACCTGATCAAGGCCATGCGCGACTGTCCACAGCCGGTAGTCTCGGCCATCGACGGTATCTGCGCCGGGGCCGGCGCCTGTATCGCCATGGCCAGCGACCTTCGGTACGGAACGCCGGACAGCAAGGTCGCTTTCCTGTTCACCCGTGTTGGGCTGGCCGGCTGCGACATGGGCGCCTGCGCCATGCTGCCGCGGATCATCGGCCAGGGGCGGGCCGCGGAGCTGCTCTATACCGGCCGCGCCATGGGCGGCCAGGAGGCTCTCAATTTCGGATTTTACAACGGGCTCTGCGAGCCCGCTGACCTGGAGGAGACGGCCTTGGCGATGGCCCGCCGGCTCGCCGATGGCCCCTCCTTCGCCCACGGCATCACCAAGACCATGCTCAACAAGGAATGGAACATGGGTCTCGACGAATTCATCGAGGCCGAGGCCCAGGCGCAGGCGATCTGCATGCAAACGAACGACTTCGAGCGCGCCTACCACGCCTTCGTCAAAAAAGAAAAACCGGTCTTCGAGGGCAATTGATGGCGGATCGTTCCTTTCTCGACTGGCCTTTCCTCGACGAGACGCATCGCGCCCTCGCCGGCGACCTGCATGCCTGGCTGGCGAGTGCCACCGATATCGACAACGGTGAGGCCGCCGACATCGATGCCGCGACGCGTGATCTGGTGACGCGCCTCGGTGCCGCGGGCTTCTTGCGTTATGCGGTGCCGCGCGCCTATGGCGGCGTGGCCGAGGGTCTCGACGCGCGAAGCTTATGCCTGATACGCGAAATGCTCGCCTATGTGGATGGGCTCGCCGACTTCGCCTTCGCCATGCAGGGACTGGGCAGCGCCTCGATCTCGCTGTTCGGCAGCGAAAACCTGAAGGAGCGGTATTTACCGCCGGTCGCCGCCGGTGCCGCGATCGCCGCCTTCGCGCTCTCGGAAAAGGCCGCCGGCTCCGATGTCGCCGCCCTCGCCACCACCGCGACACCGAAGGGCAATGGCTTTGTTCTCGATGGCGAGAAGACTTGGATATCGAACGGCGGCATCGCCGATCACTACGTCGTTTTCGCGCGCACCGGCGAAGCGCCGGGCGCCAAGGGCCTGTCCGCGTTCATCGTCGATGCCGATACCCCGGGCCTGTCGATCGCCGAGCGCATCGAGGTCATCGCGCCCCATCCGCTGGCGACGCTGAAGTTCGAAGACTGCCGCATCGATGCGGATTGCCTGATCGGAGAGGCGGGGCAGGGGTTCAAGGTCGCCATGGCGACGCTCGACATGTTCCGCTCGACGGTCGCCGCCGCCGGTCTCGGTTTTGCCCGTCGCGCCCTCGATGAAGCGCTTGCCCGCGTCCAGTCGCGCGAGGTTTTCGGCCAGCGGTTGGCCGATTTTCAGATCACCCAGCAAAAGATCGCCGACATGGCGGTCAAGATCGATGCCGCCGCCCTGCTCGTCTATCGTGCCGCCTGGACCAAGGACCGGTTCCAGGGACGGGTCACGCGCGAGGCGTCGATGGCCAAGCTCTACGCCACCGAATCGGCACAGGAGGTCATCGACCAGGCGGTGCAGATCTTCGGCGGTGACGGCGTCGTGCGCGGGACCAAGGTCGAGCAGCTGTATCGCGATATCCGCGCGCTGCGCATCTACGAAGGCACCAGCGAAATCCAGCAGCTGGTCATCGCGGCGCGGACACTGGCCGCCGCCGAAGGGGGCTGACCGACCATGTGGCGCCCTCCCGAACGTATCAAATGGCAACCCGATCCGGGGCCGTGGCCGACCCGCGAAGAGGCCGAGGCCTCGCGCCTGTTTCAACCGATTTCCGTTGGCCCAATCCGGCTCGCGCAGAGCACGTGGGTACCGGCGATGGTGCCGTGGCGGGCAACCGCAGACGGTTTCGTCACCCCCGAGGCCATCGAGTGGTACGAACGGCTCGCCCGCGGCCGTCCCGGCGCCATCGTCTGCGAGGCGACCGGAATCCGGGACATTCCGAGCGGGCCGCTGTTGCGTATCGGTGATGACAGGTTCATTCCCGGTCTCCGTGATTTGGTCGAACGGGTGCGGATTGCCAGCGGTGGCGAGACCCGGCTCTTCATCCAGTTGATCGATTTCCTGGCCATCCGGCGGCGGCCCGAGCCCGAGAAGTTCTTCGGCCGCTACCTCGCGATCACCGACCGCCACCGCCGCCGCCTGGGCGCCGAGGACTGGCCCGAAGACAGAATCCGCGCGCACTTGCTGGCGCTCGATCCCGACGCGCTGGAAGACGTCTTGGACACCCGCGAACTCGAAGGATTGCGCTACGGATACCGCGAGCATGTGACCGATACACATCTGCCGCACATCGACAATCTGCCGGCGGTGTTGCCCGACCTCTTCGCTGCGGCGGCGCGGCGCGCCCGCGAAGCCGGGTTCGACGGCGTCGAGCTTCACTATGCCCACGCCTATACGATGGCCTCGCTGCTGTCGCGCTTGAACGACCGCGACGACCGCTACGGCGGCAGCATCGAGAACCGCGTGCGCTTGCCTTTGGA
This sequence comes from Alphaproteobacteria bacterium, assembly GCA_024244705.1. Classification (NCBI taxonomy): domain Bacteria; kingdom Pseudomonadati; phylum Pseudomonadota; class Alphaproteobacteria; species Alphaproteobacteria bacterium. The sequence goes on along the minus strand of JAAEOK010000056.1, from coordinate 74,280 downwards.
GGTCTTCCGTCGCGTCCGCGAGACGGTGGGAGCCGATTTCGCTATCGGCTGCCGGTTTCTTTCCGAGGATTGCGTAGCCGGCGGCAGCACGGTCGAGGACAGCGCCCACCATGCCGTCGAATTCGCCCGCGCCGGGATGGATTTTCTGTCGACCTCGCGGGGCGGCAGGTTCGAGGACGCCGCCCAGCCCAAGGTTGGCCAAGCGGCGTATCCCTATACCGGTCCCAGCGGCTATGAATGCATGCCGCAATTCGTTTCCGATGAACGCGGGCCGTTCGGTCGCAACGTCGAGCCGGTGACGCGGATTCGCACCGCTGTCCGCGACGCCGGTTTCGCCACGCCCGTCGTCGTCACCGGGGGCATCCATGGCTTTCTTCAGGCCGAAGATATCTTGACCGGGGGCCATGCCGACATCGTCGGTCTGGCGCGCCAGACCCTCGCCGATCCGGACTGGTTCCTCAAGGTGCGGCTGGGCCGCGGTGGCGAGGCGGTGGTTTGCGAATATACCAACTACTGCGAGGCGCTGGACCAGAAGCATGTGCCGGTGACCTGCAAGTTGTGGGACCGGACCCGGCTCGACGAGCCCGGCATTCGGATGACCCCGGACGGCAAGCGCCGGATGACGGCGCCGTTGTGGGAGCCGGCCGAGGATGCGGCGTGATGACCCGGAACCCCTTTATCCCCGGTGACCCGAAAACCGCCCATGTCGATACCTTCGCGCGCGACAATCTGCCGCCGCCGGAACTTCAGGCGACGGTCGATTTCAGCGCGGTGCCGGAACTCGCCGCCTATCCCAATCGCATGAATGCCGCCGTCGAGCTGCTCGACGTCCAGGTCGCCGCCGGCCGCGGCGCCCGCCGCGTGTTTCATTTCCCCGGCGCCGATTGGAGCTATGGTCAGTTGAAGGACCGGGCCGACCGTATCGCACGCGTTCTCGTCGACCAATTCGGCCTCGTCCCCGGCAACCGCGTGCTCCTCCGCGGGCCCAACAATCCGATGATGGCGGCGTGTTGGTTCGCGGTCCTCAAGGCGGGGGGGGTCTGTGTCGCCACGATGCCCCTGCTGCGCGGACGCGAGCTCGCCTACGTGGCCGAGCGCGCGCATATCGAACTGGCGCTCTGCGATGTCCGGTTCCGCGACGAGATGGTCGACGCGCGGGAACGGGCGCCGATCCTGAAGCGGCTTTCGTTCTTCTCCAACACCGGGGCGGGCGAGGACGCGGCGGCGGATTTGGATGCGGCGATGGCGAAGGCCGAGCCCCGGTTCGACAATGTCGATACGGCGGCCGACGACGTCGCCCTGATCGCCTTCACCTCGGGCACGACCGGCCGGCCCAAGGGCGCCATGCACTATCATCGCGATGTGCTGGCGATGTGCGACACCTTCGCGCGCCATGTCTTCGACGGCTCCGCCGATGAGATCTACACCGGCTCGCCGCCGCTGGCCTTCACCTTCGGGCTGGGCGCGCTGCTCTGTTTCCCGATGCGCTTCGGCGCCTCGGTCGCCTTCGTTGAGAGGCCGTCGCCGGAGGCGTTGTTCGACGCCATCGAAACCTACCGCTGTACCGCGCTCTACACCGCGCCGACGATGTACCGGGCGCTTCTGGATGGGATCGGTTACCGCGACCTGTCGAGCCTGACCAAGTGCGTTTCGGCCGGGGAGACGTTGCCGTTGCCAACTTTCGAGGCGTGGCACCGGGCGACCGGCTTGAAGATCATCGACGGGCTCGGCTCCACCGAAATGATCCACATCTTCGTCTCCGCCGCCGGCGCGAATATCCGTCCCGGCGCGACGGGCAAGGCGATTCCCGGCTACGAGGCCCGCATCGTCGATGACGAGGGTAACCCGCGGCCGCCCGGAGAACTCGGGAATTTGGCGGTGCGGGGACCGACGGCGTGCAAGTACCTCGACAACGCCGAGCGCCAGCAGGTCTATGTGAAGGACGGCTGGAACCTGCCGGGGGACATCTATAAGGCCGACGAGGACGGCTATTTCTGGTATCAAGCGCGCGCCGACGACATGATCATTTCCGCCGGTTACAACATCTCCGGGCCGGAGGTCGAGGACGTTCTGCTCGACCATCCGAAGGTCAAGGAATGCGCGGTAGTTGCGGCGCCCGATCCGGAACGGGGCCAGATCGTCAAGGCCTTCGTGGTCCTACGCGATCCCCGCCAGGATGGCCCCGAGGCGGTCAAGGAATTGCAGGATTTCGTCAAGGGCGAGATCGCACCCTACAAGTATCCGCGGCAGATCGCGTTCGTCGACGCGCTCCCCCGCACCGAAACCGGGAAACTGCAGCGCTTTCGGCTGCGCGCGTCCGAGCCGAATACCCAGTCGTTGGAATAGATAAGGAACGGTCATGAAAATCGCCAGCATCGGCGGCGGTGCCGCCGGGCTCTACTTCTCGATCCTGATGAAGAAAGCCAATCCGGCCGCCGACATCGACGTCTACGAGCGCAACCGTGCCGACGATACGTTCGGGTTCGGGGTCGTCTTCTCCGACGAGACGCTGGGCAACTTTCTCGACGCCGACGCCGAAACCTACCGGCAGATCGTCGACCAATTCGCCCATTGGGACGACATCGACATCCATTTCAAAAGCCAGGTGTTGAGCTCCACCGGTCACGGGTTCAGCGGCTTCGACCGCAAGACGCTGCTCAACATCCTGCAGAGCCGGTGCGCCCATCTCGGCGTCAGGCTCCATTTCGAGACCGAGATCACCGACCTCGATCAATTCGGCGATTGCGACCTCATCCTCGCCGCCGACGGCGTCAACAGCGCGATCCGCGACAGGTATGCCGACGCCTTCGAGCCCGACATCGATTGGCGCTCGAACCGCTTCGTGTGGCTCGGTACGACCAAGGAATTTCCGGCCTTCACCTTCATCTTCAAGGAGAACGAGCATGGGCTGTGGCGGGTTCATGCCTATCGCTACAAGCCCGGCTACTCGACATTCATCCTCGAATGCACCGCCGATACCTTCGCCCGCAGCGGCCTCACCGTGGAAGACGAGGAGCGGACGATGGCCTATGCCGAGAAGCTTTTCGCCGACGAGCTCGACGGCCACGGGCTGATCAAGAACCGTTCCCATTGGCGGCAATTCCCCACCATCCGCAACCGCCATTGGCACCACGACAACATCGTACTCATGGGCGATGCCGTGCATACCGCCCATTTCTCGATCGGATCGGGTACCAAGCTGGCAATGGAGGACTCGATCGCGTTGTCGGATGCGATGCAAAGTTGCGACACCATCCCGGCGGCGCTCGACGCTTACGAAACGGCGCGGCGCCCGGATGTGGAGAGCACGCAGCGCGCCGCCCAGGTCAGCCTGCAATGGTTCGAAGAAGCCGAGCGCTACTACGACCGTCTCGAGCCGATTCAATTCGGCTTCAGCCTGTTGACGCGCTCGCTACGCATCAGTCATGAGAACCTTCGCCTGCGCGATCCCGCCTACGTCCGTTCGATCGATTCCTGGTACGCCGCGCGCGCCGCCAACCAGAGCGGCGTCAATGTCACGACCGACCCGCCGCCACCGCCCATGTTCACGCCGTTTCGGCTGCGCGACATGATCGTTCCCAACCGCATCGTGGTTTCCTCCATGTGCCAGTATTCGGCGGCGGACGGCACTATCGACGATTGGCACCTGGTCCATCTCGGCAGCCGCGCCATCGGCGGCGCCGGACTGGTCATGACCGAGATGACCGATGTCAGCCGCGAGGGGCGGATCTCCCATGGCTGCGCCGGAATGTACAAGGACGAGCACGTCGCCGCCTGGGCGCGGGTCGTCGACTTCGTGCAACGGCACAGCGCGGCGCGCATCGGCATGCAGCTGGCCCACGCCGGGCGCAAGGCGTCGACCCGTCTCGGCTGGGAGGGCAACGACCTGCCGCTCGAACCCCACGAGGATCCGTGGCCGGTGATGGCGCCGTCGGCGATTCCCTATACGCCGCGGAACCAGGCGCCGCGCCAAATGACCCGCGAGGACATGGATGCGGTGCGCGACGATTTCGTGCGCGCCGCGCGGATGGCGGAGGCCGCCGGTTTCGATATCGTCGAGCTGCATTTCGCCCATGGCTACCTGCTGTCGACATTTCTGTCGCCGCTCACCAATCGGCGCGACGACGCCTATGGCGGCAGCCTGGAAAACAGGCTGCGCTATCCGCTCGAAGTGTTCGACGCGGTGCGCGCGGCATGGCCCGAGGGCAAGCCGATATCGGTGCGCTTGTCGGCGACCGATTGGCGCCCCGACGGCTTCTCGCCCGACGACGCGGTGGCGGTCGCCGCAGCGCTCAAGGGTCATGGCTGCGACATCATCGACGTCTCGGCGGGACAGGTGGTCGCCGACCAGGAACCGGTCTACGGCCGGTTGTTCCAAACGCCGTTTTCCGACCGGGTGCGGCTCGAAGCCGAAATTCCGACGATGACCGTGGGCAGTATCTCGACCTTCGAGGACGTCAACAGCATCCTCGCCGCCGGCCGCGCCGATCTATGCGTCATGGCGCGGGCCCACCTCTATGACCCCTATTGGACACGCCATGCGGCGACCCAACAGGGGGTGGAGCTGCCGTGGCCCAAGCCCTACGACACCTTGGACGGTTACGAGCCGCGATTCTAAAATAGCCGCCTAGCGGCTTACGGCCGGCACCTCAGGCTCGTCGTCGAGGCCGCGATCGCGATCGAGAACGAACCCGACGCCCCACCAGATCGCAACCGTCAGAACGATCGAGACATAGCCGTCGATGGCGTAGTGATAGCCGAGATGGACCGATCCGAGCAGGATTGCCAGGAAGAAGACGCCCATCGCCGCGCCCATCAGCCGGCTCATCCGCCGCCACAACAGGAAGAACAGCAGAGCGGTCGAAACGTGGATGCTCGGCATCGCCGAGATGCCGCGTCCGAAGGCGATTTCCTTCATCTCGTGAGCCTGCCACAACACCTCCTGAATCTGCACCGCGGCGAGCGGATAACGCCCGTCGACGTGGTGGAGATAGGCCATCAACGGGGCGAACGGATCGGGTGCGCCGGTGAGTAGGCCGTAGAAGCACGGCCCGACCGACGCGAAGGCCGCCGCCATCCCATTGCCGAGCACGGCCCAGGTAATCAGCAGGGTGAGGAAAAACTGCATGCGCAGACGGCGTCCCCGCAGCTTGAAGGCCATCACGAAAGCGCACAGGAAAAGCACGAAGAACCACAGCGTATAGAGGATATCGACGATGTGGGTGGCGAATGGGTAGCCGAGCAGCGGCTGCAGGATCTGCCACGGATCGACGCCGCCATGGAGCCACCGATCCCAGGCGATGAACGCGGCGTCCCAGTCGAAGGGATGGATTGCCGGAATCAGCACCTTGAGTGCGGAAAATAGGGCCAGGCAAACCGGTAGCAGCAGCAGGACCGGTAACCCGGTGACGATCCGTTCCGGCATTCTATGGACGGTGAAGAAACTTTCGCGCAGCACCATCAACGGCTGCTCCGGTCGCTCGAACAACACGACATGGAGGACATGACCAAGGACGAAAGCGGCGCCGATCAGCGCGAACAGAATGACCAGCCGCATGATGTAGTCGCGAAGCGCGGCATCGAAGGCGATAGCGAACGGATCGGCGAGCCCGAGGCCGCGGGTCGTCAGCACAGTCAACAATGCATAAGCAAGCACGCCGGCGACGAGCCAACGGTTGACGGTGAGCGCGCGCAGGGCGCGCCGCGGTAGGGGGCCGGCGATCGTCCGATATGCTACGCTTTCCATTACGTCTCAGCCCTACGAAGCGGTTGCGGTTTCATAACCCGGGCGGCGGGCCGGCGCGGCATTCGCCAGCGGCTCGATCGCCGTGCGGTCGAGGCCGCGATCGCGTTCCAGGAGGCGGCCCGTCAATTTCCATAGAACGAGCGTGAGCACGATCGAGACGTAGCCGTCGATCGCGTAATGGTAGCCGAGATGGACCGAGCCCAGCAGCATGACGACAAAGAAGACGCCGGTGCCCCAGCCGAGCGGGCGGTTGATGCGGCGCCATACGAGGACGAACAACAGGGCGGAGGCGATATGCAGGCTGGGCATCGCAGAGATGCCGCCGCCGATCATCATTTCACCGCCGGCGTAGCCGTCCCAGAGATATTGTTGGATCTTGAGCGTGGCGAGGGGGAACTCGGTATCGACCGCGCGCAGGTAATCCGTCAGCGGTGCGAACAGGGGGTCGCCGGTCAGCGGCTGATAGAAGATGGGACCGACGGATGCCAGCGCCGTCGCCATCAGGTTTCCGAGCACGGCCCAGGCGAGCAGGCAGGTGATCAGAAACTGGGCCCGCAATCGCCGTGGTTTCAGGCTGAAAGCCAATACGAAGATGGTCAGGTATAGCAGGATGAACCAGGCGTGATAGGCCCCATCGATGAGGCGCGTGACCGGCGCGTGGCCAAGCAACGGCTGGAGGAGTTCCCACGGCTGAGAACCGCCATGGAACCAGCGGTCCCAAGCGATGAAGGTCCTATCCCAATCGAAGGAATGCAACGCTGGGATCATGCTCTTGAGCGAGGTGAAGGCGGACCCCGCGATCGGCATCAGAACCAGGATCGGGAGGCCGACCGCCAGTCGCTCGATCGGGCGGTAGCGGGTCCGGATGATCTCTTCCATCGCGACCAAGGGGCGCGCGGGCCGCTCCGTCGCCAACGTAAATAGAAGATGGACAACCGTGCCGATTGCCCACAAACCTCCGGCAATGGCGAACATCGAAAAGCCGCGGCCGATATAGGCGGTAAGCGAGAATTGGTCGTCCAGCCCGGACAACATCGCGATCCCCCAGGCGACGCCGATGTAGGTCAGCGCACACACGACTGGCCATCGATTGATCGACCAGGACAGGGCGATCGGTGCCGCAGAAGGCAGGCTGGGACGAGAGCTTGATGCGACCATCGGGGACCCGTGTGCGGTTCGCTCAGACAGCCCTTCAGATAGCCGGAGTATCCTTTCCAAAACGTTACCGTCGATGCCGCCTCCGAGCCGGTAACGTCCCGCCGGTCAATTCAAATTTAAACGTTTGGGCGCATAAACCGTCTTCCAAAGATAGCTTTTGAGTCAGGGTGGAAGATGCGTGACTTTATTCGGGATCGGTCCGGCGCCGCGATCGTCCACGCGTCGTTTGTGATTCTCCTGCTGCTCGGCGCCACGGCACTCGCCTTCGATATCGGACGCATGACGGTGTTACGCACCGAGATGCAGAATCGCGCCGATGGCGGCGCCATGGGCGGCGCTGTGTCCCTCGATGGCGCGATCTTCACCGGTCTCGTCGCCGATGTGCAGCGCATCCTGCCGACCGCGTCGGCGGCCAATCTGACGGTCCGCTACGAGCCCAGCGGCCTCGGCGACCCCGATTCGCCGGCCAGCATAATTCCGATGCTCAATGTCAGCCTGACCGGCCTCCGCCACGAGTTTATCGTCATGGGCTTCATCGAGGGGATTGCCGGCGGCATCGACCTGCCGCGGGTCGAGGCGACAACCGTTTCGAACGCTGTCGAAGGCGGCAGCCAGGCGGGTGCAGGCACGTCGTGGTTTTGTGGCCTGTTGACCAATAAGCGATGAGCCGCCCGGGGATCTCCGTGCCTTGATACGAGTCGAATCCGAGCCTCGAAAGCGGTCGACGATGCCAAATCGTTATTATTTTATTAATATTCGCTAACGAACTCTAAATTTACAAATACTGCAATCAAACACTGAAATACATTTCATTTTATTTTCTCGATCATTTTACCGTTCCTTAAGACCTCCCATGTCAAAAAGCGGCCTTCTTGCTACTCGATAGGAGGCTAATGCGATGTACAAGAAATTTAGCGCATTGATGCGCGATGAGTCCGGCGCGACGGCTATCGAATATGGCCTGATCGCCGCGCTCGTTTCGGTGGCAGCCATTGCTGCGCTGATTGCCCTGGGCAGCTCGCTGCAAACGATCTTCCAGTTTGTCGCCGACACGCTCGGAGCCGCGGTGCCCTCCGGCGCCTAATCCGAAACGACGCGATATCGAAGAAAAGGGGGAAAGGCAAGGTTCCGGGATTGACCAAGCGATGATCCCGCACCTTGCCGGCGGCGCACCAGAAACCGGGTCGCCGCCACTTCCCCCTCTTCGCCCCAATTTGCCCACGGCCCGTCCCTCGAAAATGTGAAATCTCACGATGATTGCGGCACCTGTTGAATTATTCGTTTTGGTACTCGTCGCCGCGCTGTTCGTCGGAGCCGCGGTCAGCGATCTTCGCTATTTCAGAATTCCGAACCGAATTCCCGTATCCCTGCTCGTCTTGTATCCGGCCTACTTGCTGGCAATCCCGGTGGCGCCCGATTGGGCGCAGATCGGATTCGCCGTCGGCTGCGCCGTGGTCGTCTTCGTGATCGGGTTTGTCATGTTCTCGATGGGCGGAATGGGCGGCGGCGATGTCAAGTTGTTGACTGTTTCCGCACTGTGGGCCGGGCCCGCGGCCATGCTCCCGTTCCTGATCGTGGTCGCAGTGTCCAGCCTCGTATTGGCGGTGGCGCTGGGACTTAGATCGAGCCTCGAGCAATCCGTGCCGTTGCGCGAGGCCGTTTCCGGTCTCCGCTTCACACCGTTGATGAAGATGACGGTGCCCTATGGCGCGGCCATCGCGACGGGCGGTCTTTTTGCGGTTGGCTGGCTCGCCTTCGGCTGAACAAATCGGCCGCGACGGAGGAAATAATGTCGATACGCAATGTACTTCTATTCTTGACCGCCGTGCTCGTTGCCGGGGGCGCCGTCTATTTCGCGCAATCATGGCTCGACGCCGAACGCGCGGCCCTGGAGGCGTTGCGGATGATCGACCGAGGCGAAGAGCCCGAAGCCGATTACATTCTCGTCGCCAAGAAACACTTGGCCCGTGGCACATTTGTCAAGGAAGAGGATTTGCGCTGGCAGGCCTGGCCGGACGAGACCCTCGACAAGGCTTACATCGTCCGGGGCGAGGGCAGCGATCCCAAGTCCTTTGAAGGCGCCGTCGTGCGTTTTCCCATCGTGCAGGGCGAGCCGGTAACCAGTGCACGTCTCGTTCGTCGCGGGGAACGGGGTTTCTTGGCGGCCGCTCTGCGGCCCGGAAAACGAGCCATCACCATTCCGATCAGCGTCACCACCGGGGTCGCCGGATTCGTACTACCGGGTGACCACGTCGACATGTTGCTTACCCACCGTCTTGGTAGGCGGTCCTACGCTACCGAAACGCTGATACCGGACCTCCGGGTCATCGCCATCGACCAGCGTCTCAATCAAAAGGAAGGTGCGGCGAAGGTCTCCAAGACCCTGACTTTCGAGGTCGACCCCAAACAGGTGGAAATGGTCACCGTCGCCCGACGGCTGGGGAGTCTGTCTCTGAGTTTGCGCAGTCTGGCCGAGGACGAAGCGGTCCTCGCCGAGGCGACCCAGCCCGCCGCCGCAGGTGAAAACGGCCCCGAATCGTCGTCCGACGAGCGCAAGGCGTCATCAGCCGACGGCGCCCGCGCCGATTACGCCAATGCGGCGGAGCTGATCCCGAACGAGCGCCCGATCATGACCGCCAGCCTGCGGACCCCCATGGCCGATACCGGTGCCGGCGCGGCGCCCAGCAGCATCGCCGGCGATAGCGCCGGGGTCGCGAGCACCGATTCCGAGGGCGTCGCGGGAGGTGGCGATCCGATCATGTCGATCTGGGAGTCAAGTGGCGGGAACCCGCTCGCCCCGGACCGCAATCGACAAGATGACGGTCGCGGATACACCTTCGGTCAAGAAGTCAGCCTGCTGCTGCTGGACCGCGCCAAGCGGAAAAAGGTGACGATCATTCGCGGCGGCAGGCGCCAGTCGTTGGCGGCCAAAGCGTCGCCGTCCGAAGCCGAGCAGGATGACGAAGAGGAAGCGAAACGAGAGGGCGACGAAAGCGATGCCGAAAACGGGGAGGACGGTGCCGTCGAAGTCATCTCCGAAGGGGAGTGATGAGCGATGATTGATCGCGTCAGTGGTGTTCTAATTGCCTTGTTGTTGGCCTTGGCCCTGGTCGTCCTCGGCGGCGTCGGCCAACCGGTCCGAGCCGATCAGGTCGTGCCGACACAGGGCAAGGTGCTCAATCTGGACATCCGCAAGGGCACCTTAATCCGTCTCGACGAACCCGTTTCCACGGTATTCCTCGCCGACCCGGCGATCGCCGACATCCAGGTCAAGACACCGACCTTGATCTATGTCTATGCGAAGCGGATCGGCGAAACCGTGCTCTACGGGTTGACCGAAGACGAACGCGTCGTGCTGAGCCGGATCGTCCGGGTGACGCACAATCTGTCGCGCCTGCGCTCGGCGCTCGACCAGTTCCTGCCGGGTACCACCGTTCGCGCGACCTCGCTGGATGGCGCGCTGGTTCTCGACGGTCATGTCGGTACGCCAGGTGAATCGGAAGATCTGCGCCGGATCGCCGCCTCTTTTGTCGGTAAAGGATCGATCATCAACCGGGTCATCGTGACCGGCGCCAACCAGGTCCATTTGAAGGTCAAGATAGCCGAGGTTTCGCGCGAGGTGGTTAAACGGCTCGGCATCAATTGGGAATCGATCATCAATACCGGCGCCGGGTTCCTGTTTGGAATCGCCACCGGCCGCGAGTTCCTGACGCTGGGTAACGCGTTTCTCCGCGACGAAACCTCTGACACCGTCGTGGCGTCTTTCACTGACAGCAATGTCGACATCAATGTCCTGATCGATGCCCTCGACAATGAGGGCCTGATCTCGGTCCTGGCGCAGCCGAATCTCACCGCGATGTCGGGCGAGACGGCGACGTTTCTCGCCGGCGGCGAATTTCCGATTCCGGTGCAGCAGGATGAAGGCGCGGTGACCATCGAATTCAAGGAATTCGGCGTCTCGCTGGCATTCACGCCGACCATAATCGCGCCGGAGCGGATCAATCTCCGCGTATCGCCGGAGGTCAGCCAGTTGTCGGCGGCGGGTGCGGTCGAGGCCAACAACTTTGCGATACCAGCGCTGACGACGCGCCGGGCGCAAACGACGGTCGAGCTCGGCAGCGGTCAATCATTTGCGATCGCCGGCTTGCTGCAGAACAATGTGGTCGAGAACATTCGCAAGTTTCCGGGCCTCGGCGATGTCCCGGTTCTCGGGCGCCTGTTCCGGTCCGAGGAGTTCAACCGTAACGAAACCGAGCTGATCATTCTGGTCACGCCCTACATCGTCCATCCGATCTCCGACAAGAATGTGGCCCTGCCGACCGATGGATTCGTGGCACCGAGCGACAAGTCGCGGGTGCTGCACGGCAAGCTGTACGAAGAATCGGTCGGTGTGCCTCAGGCGCAGCCGAGCGAACGACGCGGTCTCGGTCTGACCGGGCCGGCCGGCTACATCCTCGACTGAGCACGTGAAAGGGGGCTTGCCATGAAAAGACTTGTTTTCCCGGTCTTGATCGCCATCGCGCTTGCCGGCTGCGAGGGCGGACCCGAGTACTGGACCGGCGCCGAGGCGCAGCACAAGAACTCCGTCGAGTGGGTGATGATCGACCACGACGTCATGTTTGCGCCCGGCGGTACCACGCTCAGTGCCGAGGAACGCGGGCGGCTGCAATCATTTCTCGATCGCCATGATGCGGACCCGACCCTCGATCAGGTGTTTGTCGAAATCGGCGGCGCCTCCGGGGGTTCGGTCGGGCAACAACGTCAGGCCGCAATCGACCGCATCCTCCGCTTCAACCACCTCGTCTCCGAGCCGGGACCCTCATCGTCGCCGGCGGCCATTGTGCCGGACGAGCACGTGACGGTAACCCTGGCGCGGTACATCGTGGTTCCGCCCAACTGCCCCGACTGGCGCAAGCCGTCTCGTTCCGACCCCAACAATACGGTCTCCAGCAACTACGGCTGCGCCACCGAAGCCAATCTCGGTCTGATGGTGGCCGATCCCAGGGACCTCATCGTTGGCCGCGCGATCGGCCCCAGCGATGCGTCGGTCAATGCCGCGGTGGTCAGCCGTTACCGCCAGGGCAAGGCAAAGAAGGCGAAGGCGCCGTCGACCAAGTAACCCCATTTCGAGGAGGCCCAAGGTGACCGCAATACCGAGACCGGGAACGACGCTGGAAAAGATGCCGGAGGCGCTCCGTGCCTTGGTCGTCGTCGAGGACGACGAAACCCGCACTGTTTTTGGCGAAGCGCTGGACGAGGCGGGTTTGGAGGTGCGGTCGGAAAGCGGCGGTATTGCCGTGACCGTGGAATATTTGGAGGGCGGCGCCGCCTGCCCACCTTTGATCGTTGTCGACGTCGAGAACTCCAATGATCCGCTCGCCGATATCGATGCGTTGGCCGAAGTCTGCAATCCGGGAACGTCGGTTCTCGCGGTCGGAAAGGCCAACGATGTCAATTTGTTCCGCGACCTTGTCGCATGTGGCGTGGCCGATTATCTGGTCAAGCCGTGCCGTGAGGAGCATGTCCGGACCGCAGTCGCCAATGCATTGCGTCCACCAGAGAGCGCGACCGACAAGGAACTCGGCAAACCCGGCCGAATGGTGGTCGTGGTTGGTTCGCGCGGCGGCGTCGGCGCCAGTACGGTTGCTCTCAACGCGGCATGGATCCTGGCCCAGCGCCCGGATCAGAAAATCGCCTTGGTCGATTTGGACCTGTATTTCGGCACATCGACTTTCACGCTCGATCTAGAACCCGGCCGCGGCCTGCGTGATGCGCTCGAGCATCCCGATCGCGTCGACAGCCTATTCATTTCCAGCATCGCGGTGCCGGCGCACGAACGGCTGCATATTTTTGGCGCGGAGGAGCCAATCGAAAACGGGTTTGAGTTCGATGCCCATGCCCTCGACATCTTGATGACCGAACTTCGGCACGACTTTCGAACAGTGGTGGTCGATCTTCCGCGCCATTTCTTAACGACTCCACCGGAACTGATATCAATGGCGGACCTGATCGTGTTCGTCACCGATATGACGCTTTCCGGAATGCGTGACACAATGCGGCTGGTCTCCGCGATGAAGAGCATTGCGCCGCAAGTTGACTCAAAGGTGGTTGTCAATCGGATGCCCCAAGGACGTAAGGGGCCGATCAATCGCACCGACTTCGAAAAGGGAATCGAGCATGCAATCGATTGTGTGATACCGGAAGACGTGAAGTCGGTTTCCGTGGCGGCGAATGTTGGCCGTCCGTTGGCGGTTGCTGCCAAGAAAAGCAAGACGGTTATGGCGTTGCGGTCGTTGTGCGACGATATTGCCGGCACTCCGCCAAAGCGCAAACGGAGCGCCCTGTTGCGCCTGTTAGGCAGGAAATGAAGACCAAGGGATTTGGCCGCCGCGATGGCAACGGGACACGGCCGCCCACGCGCCCGCGATTGCCAACGACACGATCCAACGCGCGACCGAGCGACGCAACCACAGGTACCTCGGGCGGGTCGGTTTCTGCGCCCGATGCCGAGTTCGGATCTGCTAAAGAAAAGGCGCTCGACCACGTAAGGACCCTCATCGACGACGGCATCGTCGAGGGTGGGGACAGGCAGGAACTCACTCGCGAAATACGGCGGTTCTTCGTATCCTGGCTCGCGGAATCCGGAGAGGATCTCGACTCCAAGCGTCTCGACTCGATTACGTTCCGCGTCCTGCGCGATCTTGAAAAGGCTCCCGAAACGACCGATGCGATGAGCGATGACGCTGCCGCCGACGGTGACGGCGAACCCGCGCCGTCGTCCAAGCGCGCGTCGAAGGCGGCCCGGGCGGCAACACGGAATCGTGGCAGCCGGAAGCGTGCCAGTGGCAAAAGCGGTTCGGTATCGACCAGCAAGGCGAGCGTGGAGACCGCAAAGGAGATCGTGGCGCCGATCCTGATGGAACGTATTGACGCCGCCGCCGCCGCCAAGCTGACTCGTGAAGACCTTTCCGGCCAGATCTCCGATCTGGTCACCGAAATTCTGTTCGAGGAGAAAATCCGCCTCAACAGCCTCGAGCACCGCGAGCTGGTTACCAGGCTGCTCAACGATATGCTCGGATTGGGCCCTCTCGAACCGTTGCTCGCCGACGACTCGGTGAACGACATTCTGGTCAATGGGCACAATCAAGTCTTTATCGAACGGGCCGGCAAACTCGAATTGACCGATGTTGGATTTCGCGACAATTCGCATGTTCTCAATATCGCCACTCGAATCGTTACCCGAATCGGGCGCCGGGTCGACGAATCGAGTCCGCTCTGCGATGCGCGTCTGGCGGACGGCAGTCGCGTAAACATCATCATACCGCCGCTTGCAGTCGATGGACCAAGCATCTCTATTCGCAAGTTCTCGAAGCAGGCGATCACGCTGGACCAGATGGTCAAGCAGCAAAATCTGTCGCGCGAAATCGCCATCCTTCTGCAAATCGCCGCGCGCTCGCGCCTAAATATCCTGATATCCGGCGGAACGGGTTCGGGCAAAACGACATTGCTCAACGCGATTTCGGCAATGATCGACGATAACGAACGCATAGTCACCATCGAGGACGCGGCGGAACTCAAACTGCAGCAGCCCCACATCGTGCGCCTGGAGACGCGACCGCCGAACCTCGAAGGCGAGGGCGAAATTACGATGCGCGATTTAGTCAAGAATTCGCTCCGCATGCGCCCGGATCGCATCATAGTCGGCGAGGTGCGCAGTTCCGAGGCGGTCGACATGTTGCAGGCTATGAACACCGGCCACGAAGGATCGCTTGGTACGATCCACGCCAACCGTCCACGCGAATCGCTGACCCGGCTCGAAAACATGGTCGGAATGGCTGGGATCAATCTCCCGTCGAAAGCCGTACGCACGCAGATTTCCTCGGCAATCGACATGATCATCCAGATTTCGCGCATGCGTGACGGCATGCGCCGCGTCACGAACATAGTAGAGATCGTCGGCATGGAGGGCGATGTCATCACGACGCAGGAGCTGTTTTCGTACCAATACGAAAGTGAAGATTCCAGCGGGCGCTTGCTGGGAAGGTTCGAATCCTGCAACCTGCGTCCAGTGTTTACGCCGAAGGCCGAATATTATGGGCTCGGCCGCGCGTTGATGGACGTCATCTAATGTCCAAGCTCTTTGTACTCGCCGAACGCAACCCGGAGTTGGTTTACGCATTGGTTTCGGCGGCACTGGTTCTGGCCGTCATTCTGATAACGATACTCATCAAGTCGGAGGCAGATTCGCCGAAACGCCAGACTAAGCGTCGGGTGGACCACCTGGTCACCGGTGGCCTGCGTGGCGGGCGCATGGAGATGGACCAAACCATCGGCATTAGGAGGTCGGGGACGGACAGTTCATTCGCGGTACTCGATCGCGCGGTGAAAAAATTGCTGCCGCGGCCCGTGCTGATGCGCCGCCGACTGGCCAAGACGGGTTTTAACCTTACTATTGGCGAATATGTGATGGCCTGCTGCGTAGTCGGTCTCTTCGGCGCGGGTGTGGTCTACTTCTTCTTCAAGCTGGGCGTTCTCGTCGCTGTCGTCGGTGGTGTTGCGATCGGGTTTGGTCTACCCCACGTGACCACAAGTTTCTTAATCAACCGGCGCCTCTACAAGTTCATCGATAATTTTCCGGAAGCTATCGAGCTTATTGTACGGGGGCTAAAGAGTGGACTGCCCGTTTCGGAATCGATCCGCACCGTAGCGCAGGAAATCCCGAAGCCGGTTGGTGTTGAATTCGCTCAGATCTCAAGCAGCGTCAAACTAGGTCAGACCTTGGAACAGGCAATGTGGGAAACTGCCGGCCGCATCGATATTCCGGAGTTTAAGTTTTTCGTTGTCAGCATGTCGATTCAGAAGGAGACCGGCGGCAACCTGGCCGAAACACTGGAGAACCTCGCAGACCTCCTGCGACGGCGTCGTCAGATGAAGCTCAAGATTCGCGCCCTGTCGAGTGAAGCTCGCGCCAGCGCCTACATCATCGGCGCACTACCCTTCATCATGTTTGGCATCATCTATTTGGTCAGCAGCCAATATGTCATGCAGCTGTTCTGGGATCCGCGCGGTAATTTGTTGCTAGGCGCCGGGTTTGTGTCTCTCAGCCTCGGCGTTGCGACCATGTACAAACTGGTGAAGTTCGAGATATGAAGCTCGAAAACTTCCTTCCCTTCGGTCTGTCCCCGGACGGCGTCGTATTGCTGTTGGCGGCGGTGGCCGCGTTCATCAGCGTCTATGTGTTGTGGAACGTGCTCCTCGTCCGCGATCCGGTCGGGCCGCGCATGAAGGCGCTGAAATCGCGGCAGGTCGAGTTAAAAGCCGATCTCCTGGCGCCGAAGCGTCGCCACGAGCGCAAGGTTCGCGGATTCGGCATGATGCTGAACACCGTCAAGAGCCTCAATCTCTCTCGCTTCCAAAAAAGCAAGAGCGTCGGCCAACGGTTGGCGACCGCGGGGTGGCGTTCGAAAGACGCGGTCGTCGTGTTTATCTTCTTCAAGGTCGCCATGCCGGTCCTGTTCGGTGCCGCCACCGCATTCGTCCTGTTCGCGCTCGGCGTCTACAAGATGCCCGATATCGCCAAACTGGTCCTGGTCGTCGTCTTTGCCGGGATTGGCTACTACCTGCCGGATGTTATGGTCAAGAACCAAGCGACCAAGCGGCAGCATGCAATCCGAAAAGCGATGCCCGACGGGCTCGACTTGATGGTCATCTGCGCCGAAGCCGGGCTCAGCATCGATTCGACATTGGCGCGGGTGTCGCGGGAGGTGGCGGCCGCCGCCCCGGTGTTGGCGGACGAACTCGGGCTGGCGGCTATCGAGCTCGGTTTCCTGCCGGAACGCTCCAAGGCGTTCCACAACCTGAGTGCGCGGACCAACATGATGGAAACCCGCGGCATGGTGAATACGCTGCTGCAGACCGAGAAATTCGGCACCCCGCTGGCCCAGTCCTTGCGCGTCCTGTCGGCGGAATTTCGCGATCAGCGGATGTTGCGCGCCGAGGAAAAGGCGGCCCGGTTGCCGGCGATCCTGACGGTGCCGATGATCGTCTTCATTCTCCCTTGTCTGTTCATCGTCCTGATCGGTCCCGCCATCCTGCGGACGATCGATGCCATGCGCGGTCTCGGCTACTAAACCTCCAACCGGTGTGCGGCCGCGCGGCGGGACTTCGTCCCGGCATCCAATTGGCGGCGAAGGTGAACGCCGCCGCGGTTGAGATCAATCGAAATCGCTGACACAAGAAAGGCCGCCCCGATTGACGGGGCGGCCGCGTCGTCATCGCGTTCGGAACGTCGTCGGATTAGGTGATGGTCATCGTCGAAGCGACCGTCGCCGGCGCATTATCGTCGGGAACCGGCTCGCCGTCTTGCGCTGCGGCAGGGGCGGCCGCCGGCGGCACCTCCGACGGTGCGATCGAATGAACCGGATCGGGCGCCAGGTAGTAGGCCGGCGGCAGTTCAGCCGGGGCGGTCGGTACGATATCGGCCGTCGCCGGCCGGCGTACGATCGGTGCCGTTTCGGTGACATCTTCCGGAACGTCCCAAGCCCGCACCGGGACATCGAGTTGCTGTGGGCCGACCGGCGGCAAGGCGGCAGGCGTTGCCGCGGCGTTGAAGTCCGCGCGGTTGATTTCAGGTGCCGGCAAGGGCGAATTCACCACCGCGGCGTCGGGAATTGCGGTCGCCGTTTCCGCCGGCGTATCCGCCGCTTTGGCGCTGGCGCGCGCCGGAGGTACCGGCGTCTGAGGCTCCTTCGTCACCGCGAATCGTTGGCGATTGGGGCCGAGGAGATATTTGGCCTTGTCCGGCAAATCTCGCAGTACTTCGTAGTAGGCCAGATTCTCGGCCACTGTCTGCGGATCGAAATCCATTTCCGAGACCATGCGCGCGTCCTTGGTACGGCCGGCGAGCCCGAATACCAGCGCCAGGTTCTGGCGATGGCGCAGATTGGCGTTGGGGTCGGTGGCGACCTGCTTCAGGATATCGATGGCCTCGCCGTGCTGGCCGTCGAGCGTCAACGACAGGGCGAGGTTGTTGTTGAGTGTCAGATTGCCGGGGGCCTGTTCCAGGCCTTTGCGGTAATAGGATTGCGCTGCCTTGTGGTCGCCGGTCATATCGAGCGTGATGCCGATGGCGCCGAGTAGCCGCGGGTCTGCGGAGACCTCCAGCGCGGTTTCGTATTTCTCGCGCGCCAGCAACGGACGGTTCTGGGCCAGCATGGCATTGCCCAGGCCGCGCAGTGCCTCGGGGTCGCGTGGCGCGAATTCGAGCACCTTCTGATAGGCCTCGGCTGCGAAGGCATAGGCGCCGAGATCATTGAGCGCGTCGCCGAGCTGGATCAACATTGGATAGTCATCGGATTCGAGCCGCACCGCCCGGCTGTAGAACCCGACCGCGGTACGCGCATCACCGGCTGCCATCGCCGCGTCGCCTAGGCGCATGAACCGCTGCGCGGTCGCGATGGTCTGCTCTTGCGGCGACAAGCGCGGGTCCTTGGTCATCGATTCCATGACCGGATCGGTCGTACAGGCGCTCAAGGCCAGGGTCGAACACACCGCTGTCATGGCCAGGGCGCGACGCCATTTGATGGTACGCATATTGGTGCCTTCCCAAGTTCCGGGCTCTGCCGCGATCCTAGGTGCGGTTCCTTACGGAACGGTAAAAACTTAGAGAAAATATCGATAATTCGGTTGCTTACGGAGCTCGGCTTCGACCGCGGCCTGAGCTGTCACACGGCGCTCGCGTGGCCGTCAGGCGGTTCCCTTGGCGGTGGCCGCCCGGTGCTTGACCAGGGCCAACACCATGTCGATCGTCGGCGTCGGGATATCGGCCAGGCGCGCCATTTCCTGGACTGCGGTCACGATGGGGCCGATCTCCATCGACCGCTCCTGCAGCAAGTCCTGAAGCATCGAACTGCGATGGTGGCCGACATCGGCCGCCATCTCGATGCGCGCCTCGACGTCCATCTCGAACCCAACGCCAAAGGCTTCACCAACCGCACGGGCCTCGGTCATCATCCCCCGCAAGACGGCGCGGACGCCGTCATCAGCGGCCATGCCGCGTAGGGTTCCGTGGGTCAGGACGCTGACCGGATTGAACGACAGATTTCCCCACAGCTTGAGCCAGATGTCGTCGCGAATGCGTCGCCGCACCGGTGCCTCGATCCCGGCCGCCGTCAGGGCTTCGGCGAGTACGCGGCAGCGCGGCGATAGGGTGCCGTCGGGTTCGCCGATGTCGATCCGGCTGCGTTGACCCTGCGCGATGACGCCCGGCTCGACGACCTCACCCGCCGTATAGACGACACCGCCGATGGCGCGCTGAGGGCCGATTCCGCGCCATTGCACGCCGCCGGGGTCGACGCTCTCGAGCCAGTGCGCGCCGCCCGGTACCGACAATCCGTGGAAGTACCACCACGGGATCCCGTTCATCGCGGTCACCACCGCCGTTTCCGGGCCGAGGAGGGGTTGCATCATGTCGACGATGGCCGGCGCGGTATGGGCCTTGACGGTTACGATGACAAGATCCTGCGGTCCGGCGGCGGCGGGATCGTCGGTGCAGGGCGGCGAAACGGTGATGCGGTCGTCGCCGCGAATCACGGTCAGGCCCTTTTCCCGCATGGCGGCGAGGTGGGCGCCGCGGGCGATCAGCGTCACGTCGCTGCCGGCCCGGTGCAATTGCGCGCCAACGGCGGCACCGATTGCGCCGGCGCCAAAGATACAAATCTTCATGCGCCCGCGCCCGCTCCTGGGTGTTCGCTCGCGAGGCAGCAATGCATTCCGGTCGCCCTCATCATCCGGTTTCAGCGGCCCAGCCTAACAAGTGCGGCACGAACCGGCCACCGTCGCGCGTCAGATGACCGCATCCACAAGGGCGCTCTTGTCTTGCAACCGGGTCATACTTGGCCCCATATGACCGACAACCGACACTCTTTCTCAGGATGACGACATGACGACAAAAGCGGCGACACGGCTTACCGCCAACAATCTAGAGCCGTTCTGGATGCCGTTTACGGCGAACAAGCAATTCAAGGCCAATCCACGGCTTTTGGTCTCGGCCAAGGACATGCATTACACATCCCATGACGGGCGCCGGATTCTCGACGGCACGGCCGGCCTGTGGTGCGTCAATGCGGGCCACGGTCGCGAAAAGATCGTCGAGGCGGTTTCGGCCCAGGTCAAGGAGATGGATTATGCGCCGGCCTTTCAAATGGGCCATCCGGCGGCCTTCGAGTTGGCGGCGCGCCTGACCGCGATGCTCCCCGGCGACCTCGACCACGTGTTTTTCACCAACTCGGGGTCCGAATCGGTCGATAGCGCGCTCAAGATCGCGCTCGCCTACCACCGCGTTCGCGGCGACGGCCAGCGCACCCGCCTGATCGGGCGCGAGCGCGGCTATCACGGCGTCGGTTTCGGCGGCATTTCGGTCGGCGGCATCTCCGCCAACCGAAAGTTCTTCGGCAGTCTGCTGCCCGGCGTCGACCACCTGCCGCATACCCACAACCTGGAGAAGAATGCATTCAGCCGCGGCATCCCGGAATGGGGCGCCGAACTCGCCGACCAGTTGGAGGGGATCGTCGCCCTGCACGACCCGAGCACGATCGCGGCGGTGATCGTCGAACCGGTCGCCGGCTCGACCGGCGTGCTGATCCCGCCCAAGGGCTATCTCAAGCGTTTGCGCGAGATCTGCGACCGCCACGGCATTCTGCTTGTCTTCGACGAGGTCATCACCGGATTCGGCCGTCTCGGCAAGTCCTTCGCGGCCGAATATTTCGACGTCGTGCCCGACATGATGACGGTGGCCAAGGGCCTGACCAACGGCACCGTGCCGATGGGCGGCGTGTTCGTCCGCAAGGGTATCTACGACGCCTTCATGGACGGTCCCGACAACGTCATCGATCTGTTCCACGGCTATACCTATTCGGGGCACCCGCTGGCCTGCGCCGCGGGGCTCGCCGCCCTCGACATCTACAAGGAGGACGGGCTGTTCGAACGCGCCGGGGAGCTCGATGACTATTGGGCCGACGCGGTGCATTCGCTGAAAGGCACCCGCAATGTCATCGACCTGCGCAATCTCGGCCTGATCGCCGGTATCGAGCTCGAGCCGATCGCCGACAAGCCGACGGCGCGCGCCTTCGATATCTTCCTCAAATGCTACGAAAAGGGTGTTCTGATTCGCACCACCGGCGACATCATCGCCCTGTCGCCGCCGCTGATCATCGAAAAGCCGCAGATCGACGAGCTGTTCGGAACTCTCGGTGACACCATCCGTGAGGCCGCCTAGCGCGAGCGGCGTTGACGGGGGCGGCGCCTCGCCGTCCCCGGGCGACGCCTTGGTCGCTGCGGCAGAATCGACCGCACCTACCTAGCGATATCTCTCGTCGGGGGAGGGGATGGCGTCGAACGGCGGATATCTCCGCGCCGCGTCACAGGCCCATGATCAGAGGCGAGAACAGAACCAACCCGAACGGCACAGCAAAAAGCGCGAACCCGATCGTCAGAACGGTCAAATCGGCAACGGCGGTGACATAATTTTGTATGTGCACGGGTCGGTTCCTGTCCAAGTCGGCGAGCCATCAGCGGCTCGTCGATGGGAGTATTAACCATACTTTGGGTCCAAATCTGTGACGCCGGTCACCAAATAGTAGGTTTTTTTTGTGTCGCGGACATTTTTTGACCTGGTGCCTGTGGCCACGCACCAAAAATCCACGTCAGACGGTGGAGCGGTCTCGGTTCTCGAATGCCGGACGGGCTGCGCCGCACCGGTGGAGGTGCCGTATCCTGGATGGTAAGGTCGCCGGGTCGAAAGTGGCTGCGAACGGGCAATGAAAGACCAAGAAAGGGTCGTCGGGGTGGTTGGGGCCGGTATCATGGGTGCCGGCCTTTGCGAAGACCTCCTGCAACAGGGATATGGGCCGGTTCTGGTCGATATTGAATCGTCGGCGCTCGATGCGGCGGCGACGCGCATCCGGCGGAGTCTCGGCGCGCGGGCCATGTTCACAAAGTCGAAGAGGGCCGAGACGGTCGACGCGACAATGGCGCGGCTTGGCCTCTCGACCGACTATCAAACGCTCGCCGACGCCGATTTCGTCATCGAAAACGTCAACGAAAATATTGACCTCAAGCGCGAGGTCTTCGAGGCGCTCGAAAAGGTGGTCGCGCCGTCTTGCATATTGATCGCCAATACGTCCTGTATTCCGATAACCCGGCTCGGATCGTTCATCGGGCTGCCGGGAAGGCTGATCGGCGTCCATTTCATGAATCCGGTCCCGCTCAAGGACACGGTCGAGGTCATTCCGGGCGAAATGACGTCGCCGGATACCCTGCGCGAAACCGGCCGATTCCTCGATGAGGTGGGAAAGAAGTATGTGGTCGTGCGCGATTCTCCGGGTTTCGTCTCGAACCGCGTGTTGATGCCGACCATCAACGAGGCGATTTTTCTCATTCACGAAGGCGTTGCCGTGGCCGAAGACGTGGACGCCATCTTCAAGTCGTGCTTCGATCACAAGATGGGGCCGCTGGAAACGGCGGATCTCATCGGGTTGGATACGATCCTCGATTCGTTAAGAGTATTGGAGGCGTGTTTGGGTGGCAGCAAATTCCGCCCTTGTCCGCTGCTTGAGAAAATGGTCGAAGAGGGCAATCTCGGCCGCAAGAGCGGTCGTGGGTTCTTCGCTTACTGACACATGGGTGGCCGAATGCCCGCGACGATAAAGGGGCGAGTGAAATCATACTTCCGGCGCGCAATGCGGCGCGACGACATCGATGACGACACCGACATATTCGAGGCCGGCGTGGTCGATTCGCTGTTTGCCGTGCAGCTGGTCGCCTTCACCGAGCAGGAATTCGGCGTCGTGGTCGAGGATGACGATCTCGACCTCGCCAATTTTCGCTCGGTCAACGAACTGGCGGAATTCGTAACCCGCAAAAGCGCACTATCGCAAGGCTGAGACATGATCGAGAACGGCGAACCAGGCGTGGCAAGGCGCGAGGAGTTTCGATCCTTCGTCGAGGCGACCATCGCGCCCCATGCCGCGCGGTTCGATCGTGAAGAGAAACTCGACCACGACGTCATTCGCAAGATCGCGGGCGCGGGCTATCTCACGCCATGGCTGCCGAAGAAATGGGGCGGCGAGGCCATGGACATGACCGTCTATGGCCTATTGAACGAGGAGGTCGGCTATGCGTGCGCGGCGACGCGCAGTCTGCTGACCGCCCACGGCATGGTGGCTCAGGCGATCCATCGCTGCGGGTCGACGTCGCAACGCGATCGGTACCTGCCCCTGCTATCGAATGGCGACCGGATCGCCGCTTTTGCGCTGAGCGAACCCGCGGTGGGCAGCGATGCGGCCCATCCGGAATTGTCCGCGGTGCCGGTGACCGACGGCTTTCGGCTGCAGGGGACGAAGACCTGGATCACCCTGGGGCAAATCGCCGATCTGTTCCTGGTCCTCGCGCAGTGCGAGGGAGAGGCGACGGCGTTCATTGTCGATCGCCGGAGCGAAGGTCTCTCGGTCACCCCGATCGCCGGCATGCTGGGCGCCCGCGGCGCGATGTTGGCGACCTTGGATTTCGACGGTTGTGTGGTTGCGGCGGATCAGGTGCTGGCCCGGCCGGGAAGCGGTTTCTCGCTGGTCGCGGCGACTGCCCTCGATCATGGCCGTTACGGCGTGGCGTGGAGTTGCGTCGGCATGATCCGCGCCTGTCTGGACACGGCGACGCGGTACACCAGCGAGCGGTCTCAGTTCGGCGCCGAGTTGAGCCAGCATCAACTGGTGCGCCGGATCATTGCCGATATGCTCACCGGCCAGCACGCCGCCGACCTGCTGTGTCGGCGCGCCGGCACGCTGAGGGAGGCGGGAGACCCGAACGCCGTCATGGAAACCATTATCGCCAAGTATTTCGCCTCGAAAGCGGCCATGCGGGCCGCCGTCGACGCGGTTCAGCTGCTCGGCGCCAACGGCTGCAGCGACCGCTATCCCGTAGCCCGCATCCTGCGCGACGCAAAGGTCATGGAGATCATCGAGGGCAGCTCGGAGATCAGTCAGCTGTCGATCGCCGGTCATGCCTATCGCCAGCATCCCGTCGGGTCCGGTCCGCCGCCGGCGGAGAGCACGTGATGGACGGATCGCCGGCGGCGCAGCCGATAAAGTGCCTGGTGTGGGATCTCGATAACACGCTGTGGGACGGCGTCCTATTGGAGGGGCCGGTCAGCCTGCGCGCGGATTCGGCCGAGCTGATTCGGATCCTCGATGGTCACGGCGTGCTGCATGCCATCGCCAGCCAAGGCGATTACGCGGCCGCGTGGGAGCAACTCACGGTCTTCGGCCTGGCCGACTATTTTTTGTGTCCACACATTGATTGGACGGCGAAGTCGAACTCACTCGCAGAAATTTCGCAATCGCTGAACCTGGGCCTCGACACCTTTGCGTTCGTCGACGACCAGGCCTATGAGCGCGCGGAGGTCAGCCATGCCCACCCCGAGGTCTTGTGCGTCGACGCCAGACAAGACCTGCTGAACCTGCTCGACCACCCACGACTGAGACCGGGTCCGCAGACACCGGAACGCGGCCGGCGACGCCATATGTACCAACAGGACTTTAAGCGTCGCGCCGCCGAAGAGCTGTTTGACGGGCCGGCGACCGAATTTCAGGCCTCGCTCGGCATGGAGCTCTCGATCTTCCCGGCCCAAACCGAGGATTTGGGGCGTGTTGAAGAGCTGGTTGCGCGGACCAGTCAGCTCAACTCCACCGGTTATGATTACACGCTCGATGAGCTCGACGCCTTCCGGCAGTCGTCCGATCATTTGATGCTGGTGGCGGAACTGAACGACCGCTTTGGCTGGTACGGCAAGGTCGGTCTTGTCGTTGTCGAGGTTGGCGAAAGCGTCTGGACCCTCAAGCTTCTGGTCGTTTCCTGCCGGGTCATGTCGCGCGGTGTCGGGGTAACGCTGCTCAGTGAAATCATGCGCCGTGCCAGGGATGCGGGAGCCCGACTTCAAGCCGAATTCCGGCACACCGGACGCAACCGGATCATGATGGTGACCTACCGCTTCGCCGGCTTTCGGGAAGTATTCCGCGACGACGACCATGTTCTCTTGGAGCATGACCTCGAAAAGAATGTAGCGATGCCGGCGCATATCGAAGTGATCGACACGGGACGGGACCGTCTCACGGCGCCATAGAACGAATTGGCTGTCCAAGGCGGGGACAGACCTGAAATTCGCCGACCGGGCCGGGGGCGATCACATGGCGTCGTTGTAAATCCGTCGCAGGTCCCAATTCGCCAGCCGGCGCAAATCGACGCCGCCCAGATCCCATTCGCCATCGGCGCCGCCGTGGTTCATGGCGCGAATGAGCGGACCGGTGGCGTACCGGAGTCGCTCAGCACTCGAATTGTCCGGCCGAAAGCCCAAACGAAGGAATGAGCGCCGCGTTTCGTCGGAGAGCGTCGCCGACCACACCCGCAACCGGTTGCGGTCACCGAACCCGATCGCGGCGTTCAGCAGTTTCGCCTCGATCGCTTTCGATGGGGCGGCGATGTCGGCGATCCACAATTGGTCGGTTTGCCGGTCCGCCGCTTGATACAGAATCAGATAGCCGTCCAATTCGCGGCTGCGGCAATAGACGAAGCGGAAATTCGAAAACGGATTGCCGTATCGCCACCCGAAGTAGGCTTCATTCCTGACGTGGCCTATGCGGCCGTCCGCGGTGCAGCGAGCGATCAGACTGGCCATTTCCTGCGGACGAGCTGTCGTATCGATCACAATTTCATCACGGCCCTCCGGCGTCCCCGGCGGCGATACCGGATCCGGCCCGCCCGGGTCATCCTCGGAACGATGCCGGGTCATCGACCTAAAGGGCCCCAGCGGGCGCCAGCCGAACAGCATCGAATTGAGCGCGTTGGCCTCCGAAGGGGTGAAGTTGAGAACATGGGAAATGCCGAGCGCCGAGAGGTCGGCGATCATGCGCTTGGTGAGCTGGTGATAGACGCCGTGTCTGCGGTCGGCAGGTTCGACGTAGGTATCGGCGTTGCAGGGCAGGGGGAAACCGGTACCGCGCGCCCCGATCTGCCACGCCGCGCCGAACAATCCCCGCATTCCGGCAAGCCGCTTGCCATCCAGGGCCAAGTAAAGGAGGGGTCCGTCGAGATAGGGATTGTCTTCGTATTTCCACTTGAAGCAGGCGGCGTTGGTCGCCTCGTCCGGCCCCCAATGATTTTTCATCAGGCCGATGACCTGGTCCCGGAATTCATCGCGATATCGAATAATTTCGTAGCCCATCTTGCGGACGGCCAAATTGCCCCTTGTGTCTCGGGCCAGGGAACCCGACGGCGATCGACCTGTCGGCGCTCCGGCGCCCCGCCCGACGATCCTTACTTCTTGTCGGAAAGCTTCTGCAATTGGTCCTGGAGGGCGTCGATCTGAGCCTTGAGCTGTTTGAGATCGTCGCCGCTGGGGCCGTTCGTCGATTCGGTCGACGTCCCGTCTTCCGCGCCGCCGGGGTCCTTGCCAGTATAGGGGTTGGCGAACATCTTCATGGTGCGCTCGAACATCGCCATGTTTTGGCGCCCCATCTCTTCGAACGAGCCGAACGGGAAGATGCCGTCGAAGGCCTCCTGGATATAGCTCCGCATGCGCTCCTGGTTATGGGAGAAGGCTTCCATGCTTTGCTCGAGATATCCCGGCACGACCGCCTGCAAACTGTCGCCGTAAAACGCGATCAATTGGCGCAGGAAGTTGATCGGCAGCAGGTTCTGACCCTTGTTTTCCTCTTCGACGATGATCTGGGTCAGGACCGGGCGGGTAATGTCGTCGCCCGACTTGGCGTCGTAGACGACGAAGTCGATCCCCTCCTTGACCATCTGGCACAGGTCGTCGAGGGTCACGTAGCTGCTGGTCGCCGTATTGTAGAGACGGCGGTTGGCATATTTCTTGATCGTCACCGGCGCCGTCGGGTCGCCGTTTTCCCGCGCCATCGTCAGGCCTTCGTTGTTGTGCGCCGCATATTAGACCATCTTCGGGCGTCGCTTTGCACGCAAAATGTTGCGCCGCGCAAGACCCCTATCGCACTGCGATGGGACCACCCGCGCCCGCCGCCGTTCTGGTCAGTGGCATTTGGGGCGATTATACTCCGGCCATGTCTGATCCGCCGGATTTGGAAGAATTGGCCCGCCGCTACCTGGATCTGTGGCAGAGTCAGATGGCGGCGGTGGCAGCCGATCCGCAGACCGCCGACGCCGTCAGCCGGCTGATCAGCCTGTGGACGACCAACGCCGCCGCCGTGCCCGGCCTGTGGGCCGGAATCATGCCGCAACCGCCGAACGAGACCGATGCCGCAGCGCAACAGCCATCCACCCACACCGCCGCCGCCGCGGCTGGGGCCCCGCCCGTTGCCGATGCATCTCGGCCTGGCGGCGTGGACCTGGACGACCTCGCGCGCCGCCTTGCCGCTGTTGAAGAGCGGATCGCTCGATTGGAAGCCCCGGTTGAGCGAAAGCGCCGCAAGCCTTCGGCAACGCCTAAACGACGCGCCAAGTAACGGTTTCGACGCCGCGGTCGATGCCGAGATACGGCGCCGGCTGGGCGATTTTCTGGCCGGAATCGAAGCCTACCGCCGGCATCCCTGGCGCCGCGATGTCGCCGATCCGCCCGTCCTGTGGCGCGAGGGGACGACCCGCATGTTCGACTATGACGCGGGCGGCGCGGGATCGGTCGTTTTGATCGTGCCGTCCTTGGTCAATCGATTTCATGTCCTCGATTTGTCGTCGCGCTGCAGCCTGATCCGCCACTTGGCCGAAGCCGGATTGCGGCCCCTGGTCATCGACTGGGACCGGCCCGGCCCGGCGGAGCGGGAATTCGACCTTAGCGATTATATCGCCGGGCGTCTTGAGCGGGCCCTCGACGCGGCCCGCGCGGCGGCCGGCGGCAAAGTCGCCGTGATCGGCTATTGCATGGGTGGAAATCTGGCCCTGGCCCTGGCCCTGCGCCGTCATCGCGACATTTCGCGCCTGGCCCTTTTGGCCACCCCTTGGGATTTCCATGCCGACGACGCGGCGGCGGCGAAGGCGCTGGCGACAGGTGTTGCGCCGTTTTGGCCGGTGGTCGAGCAGCTCGGCGAGATGCCGACCGATCTGATCCAAGTGCTGTTCTGCGCGCTCGACCCCTACCTCGCGGTCAAGAAGTTCCTCGCCTTCGGCCGTCTCGACCCCGAATCGGCCAAGGCGGCGCATTTCGTCGCCCTCGAGGACTGGCTCAACGATGGCGTCCCGTTGGCCGCCCGGGTGGCGCGGGAATGCCTCGACGACTGGTACGGCCGCAACACCCCGGGGGCGGGGCAGTGGCGGGTCGCCGGCGCGCCGATACGGCCCGCCGAACTCCGCCTGCCGACCCTCGGCATCGTGCCCGGCGCCGATCGCATCGTGCCGCCCGCCTCGGCCGCGGCGCTGATCGACGCCATCCCCGGGGCGGCGAAGATGACACCGCCGCTGGGCCATATCGGCATGGTCGTCGGTCATGCCGGTCCCGAGGCGGTATGGGCGCCGCTGACCGACTGGGTGCGCCACGATGCCGCATGAAGCCGGTGTTACGATTTCCTTGCTTCGGCACAGGGCGGGACTTACATTTTGGCTAGTTTTTTGCACCTGCGAGATGGCAGGCCCGCGATGCGGGAATCATCGTTAAATGCATTCAGGAGGAGAAATCCATGTCCGACATCGTGATTGCCGGCGCCGCGCGCACGCCGGTTGGCGCCTTTAACGGCGGCTTGAGCTCGGTTTCCGCCCACTATTTGGGTGAGGTCGCGATTCGCGAGGCGATGTCTCGCGCCAAGGTTTCGCCCGAGGACGTCGACGAGGTCATCATGGGCCAGATCCTGGCCGCAGGGGCGGGCCAGAATCCGGCCCGCCAGGCCGCGATCAATGCCGGTATTCCGGCCGAAAAGACAGCCTACGGCATTAACCAATTGTGCGGCTCCGGCTTGCGCACCGTGGCGCTCGGCTACCAGGCGATCAGCATGGGCGACAGCGATATCATCGTCGCCGGCGGCCAGGAGAGCATGAGCCAGGCGCCGCATGTCGTGCATCTGCGCAACGGCACCAAGATGGGCGATACCAACCTGGTCGACACCATGATCAAGGATGGCCTGTGGGACGCCTTCAACGGCTACCACATGGGCAACACCGCAGAGAATGTCGCCGAGAAGTGGCAGATCACCCGCGAGCAGCAGGATGAGTTCGCCGTCGCCTCGCAGCAGAAGGCGGAAGCGGCGCAAAAGGCCGGCCGGTTCAAGGATGAGATCGTCCCGGTCACCATCAAGACCCGCAAGGGTGAGGTCGTGGTCGACACCGATGAGCATCCCAAGCCCGGCACCACGATCGAATCGGTTTCGGGTCTGCGTCCGGCCTTCGCCAAGGACGGCACGGTGACCGCGGCCAATGCCTCCGGCATCAACGACGGCGCCGCCGCGCTGGTACTGATGAGCGCGGACGAGGCCGAGAAGCGTGGCGTCAAGCCGCTGGCCCGCATCGTGTCTTGGGCCACCGCCGGCGTCGATCCCGCGATCATGGGGTCGGGCCCGATTCCCGCCAGTCGAATGGCGCTGGAGAAAGCCGGCTGGTCGGTCGACGACCTCGACCTGATCGAGGCCAACGAGGCTTTCGCCGCCCAGGCCTGTGCGGTCAACAAGGATCTCGGCTGGGATACCGCCAAGGTCAACGTCAATGGCGGTGCCATCGCGCTCGGCCACCCGGTCGGTGCGTCGGGGGCGCGGGTGCTGGTCACCCTGCTTCACGAGATGGAGAAGCGCGACGCCAAGAAGGGCCTTGCGACGCTTTGCATCGGCGGCGGTATGGGTATCGCCATGTGCGTCGAGCGCTAACCGGCACGGCGATCCGATAAACAGCTGAACCGGGCCGTCCCTATCGGGGCGGTCCGGATTTTGATACATGTCAATGTCGCGGTTGATCGGCGCATGCTATGCGCCGCCCTGGCAATTTGGCCGGAAATGATTTCAGAGACAAGATAGGGAACAGGACAATGGCACGTGTAGCATTGGTAACCGGGGGCACGCGCGGGATCGGCGCGGCCATCTCGGCGGCGCTCCAGGACGCGGGATACACGGTGGCGGCTAATTACGGCGGCAATGACGAAGCGGCGGCGAAGTTCAAGGAGGCGACCGGAATCAACGCCTACAAATGGGATGTCGGCGATTTCGATGCCTGCCAGGCGGGCGTCGCGAAGGTCGAAGCCGAGCTCGGTCCGATCGACGTGCTGGTCAACAACGCGGGCATCACGCGGGATACGACGCTCCACAAAATGGACGCCGGCAAGTGGGGCGACGTCATCCGCACCAACCTCGATTCGGCGTACAACCTGACCCGCTGTGTCATCGAAGGAATGCGCGAACGAGGTTTCGGGCGCCTCGTCAATATCTCGTCGGTCAACGGCCAGAAAGGTCAGCTCGGCCAGTCGAACTATGCCGCGGCGAAGGCCGGCCTGATCGGGTTCACCAAGTCCGTGGCCCAGGAAAACGCGCGTAAGGGCATCACCGCCAATGTCGTGGCGCCGGGCTATATCGGCACCGAGATGGTGCGCGCCGTGCCGGAGAAGATCCTCGAACAGATCGTCGCCCAGATCCCGGTGGGCCGCCTCGGTGAACCCGAGGAAATCGCCAAATGCGTGCTGTTCCTCGCCGCCGACGATGCCGGGTTCATCACCGGCTCGACGTTGTCGGTGAATGGCGGTCAATATATGCACTGACCGGTCGACGAGCGCGCGGCCGCATCGTGTCTCGCCGCGGACCGGGGGCGGTTTTGGCGAGTTCCAAAGCTAGCCCTCTGCGTCCGGCCTCATGATTGCATCTTCGCCGCGTCGCTATCCGGCACGCCCGCTGGTCGGCGTCGGTGTCGTCGTTTGGCGCGCCGGCGAGGTGCTGCTGGTGCGCCGCGCCAAGGCGCCACGCCAGGGTCAATGGGGCTTGCCGGGCGGCGCCCAAAAGCTGGGCGAGACCGTGTTCGAGGCGGCGCGCCGCGAAGTTCTCGAGGAAACCGGAATCGACGCCGACCCCATCTCTATTGTCGATGTGGTCGATTCGATCACACGGGACGACACCGGTGCGGTCGAATACCACTACACGCTGGTCGAGGTGGCAGCCGTGTGGCGGGCCGGGGAGGCCGTGGCCGGCGGTGATGCCGCCGAGGCGGCATGGTTCGGGCGCGACGCAATCGACGCCTTGGGCTTGTGGTCGGAGACGGTGCGGGTGATCGATTTGGCACGGTCACGGATCGATTCGACCGGGCGCCGTTCCCCAGGCTAGGCATGCGCCGATGCCGCTATTTCGTGATCCGACAACACATGTTAGAGAACAATTGTTAGATTAATTGGCCGTCGAGCCAAAACCCGTCATTGATCTCGACCAAAAAAGGGGCTGCCCATGCTTCAGGAATTCAAAGATTTCGCCATGCGCGGCAATGTCGTCGACATGGCCGTTGGCATCGTCATCGGCGCCGCATTCGGCACGATCGTCAAATCGCTGGTGTCGGATGTCATCATGCCGCCGATCGGTATGCTGCTCGGCGGCGTCGATTTCACCGACTTCTTCATCGTCTTGTCGGGCGATGGCAGCTACCCGACTCTCGAGGCGGCCAAGGAAGCCGGCGCCACGACACTCAATTACGGTTTGTTCATCAACACCATAATCAGCTTCGTCATCGTGGCCTTCGCGATCTTCTTGCTGATCAAACAGATCAACCGCCTCAAGAAGGTGGAAGAGGAAGCTCCGGCGGAGCCGCCGGCGCCGCCCGCGGAACAAGTCCTCCTCGAGGAAATCCGCGACATCCTGAAGAGCCGTTCGGCTTAGGCCTTAACGGCCTGTCGGCCTCGCGACGGGTCCAGCCCGGCCTCGGATTACGGGCCGGGATTCGGCATGCGCATGCCGGGTTCCGGTCTTAACCGGCCATGACCGGGATATCCGCGGTGGCCGTCTCCGGCGCGGTATCAAGGAGCGGGTCTCTGGATTTGGGAAAACGGCCGTCGCGGCAATCGAACGGTCGCTATCACCGGTCGGCCGGCTCGAAGAAGACGAGGCGATTGCCGAACGGATCGGTGACGACAAGTTCCTTCGAATTCCAGGGCATTTCCTCGCATTCCGGCTTGGCGAACATATAGTCCTTGCCGGCAAGCTGCCGCTGCAGGCCTTCCACGTCCTCGACCTCGATCCGGATCGAGGCGCGGGGGGGCAATCGCCATGATGTTCCGAGAGGTGGATCGTGCAGCCGTCCCGGGTGACCGCCATATAGAGCGGAAAGTTGTCTCCGAACCGATGTTCCCAGGCGACGGTGAAGTCGAGGAAGTCGACATAGAACTCGCGCGCCTTGCGTTCATCGAAAACTCTGACGATCGGCGTGATCGGGCCAAGCGTGACCATATTGCCGGTGTGCTCCCCGTCGGTTCATCGAGGATAGCGCAGCGGGCGGACGCGTGGTACGAAATTGGGCGAAGCCTGCACGCTTCATTTATCGCGCCATAGTGCACTTTGGCCCATCGAAGGAAAGCCGTCCGAGATGCCGATCCTGCGCCACTTTCTCGTCCAGGCCGCAGCCAAGCTGAGCAAGGATCCGCGGGTTCGTGCCAAAGTGGCCGAAGTCGTCGAGAAAGAGGTCAAGCCGAGGGCGACAGCGGCATGGCGCAAGACCAAGCCGAAGCTCGAAGCCGCTCGTGACGATTTGCGGGAGATCGCGTCGGAGACCGATCCGCGGGACGATCCCCGGGAATTCGCCGCCAAGGTAAAGCAGAGATTCGTCGATCGCGGCAAGGATCGTCAGTCGAAATAGGCGCGATAGCCTGACAATCCGGCGCACCGCCGGTATGCAGGAATACCGCCGTCTCGCCCCGCTTCAGCTCGCCGGACCGGCACAGATCGATAAGCCCTGCCATGGCCTTTCCGCTGCTGTTGCCTTGTGGCTAAACGACTCCGGCCGCGCGTTGCGCTGAAGCATGGTGCTCCAGATACTTGCGTTGCGTGGAAATATGGTCTGCCAGAAACTTGGCGTCGTGCCAGACGCCCCAGATGAACGAGGACGCCCGTCGAGACTGCCATGGCAATCCCAGGAAATAGACCCCGGGCTCGGCCGAAATACCGCGCTGATGCTTTGGCTTGCCATTGTCGTCGAACGCATCAACCTTCAACCAGCTGAAATCAACGGCAAAGCCGGTTGCCCAGATTATCGAGGTTATTTCAGCCTCCGCCAGATTCAACTCGAGAATGGGATTGGTCGCGCAGTCCGGGTCCGGATCGATCTTGCGGGCCTCAGGCTCCTCCGGAAGGTCGAGACCATTGCGGTCAACATAAGCGTCGGCTTCGTCCAGCAACGACAGATAGTTGGCATCCCCTCGCTCAATATTGTCTGCAAGGTCCGGCGCGAAGGTCATCACACCGTCTTTGAATGTTTCCGTCCGACCGACGAGCGTCATTCCCTGCGCAGCAAGACGCCGGAAGTCGACCGTATCGCCGCCATAGGCACCGCTCACCGAAATCGTGACATGTTCCGTGCCCGGTTCCATGGCCGCGGCATCCCACTTGCCGAGGACCCCCAGCCACCAGCAGAAGTCACGCCCGCGATAGCTTCGCGGGGGGCGGTCGTGCGGTCCGACCGAGAGGTAAACACGCTTTCCCGCACGCAACAGTTCGTCCGCGATCTGCGCCCCCGAAGATCCCGCTCCGATCACCAGCACCGCACCCTCAGGCAACTGGTCGGGATTGCGGTAGGCGTTGGAATGGATCTGCATGATGCCCGCATCTTCCGGAACAATTGCTGGAATGACAGGGCGTTGGAAAGGTCCGGTGGCGGCAACAACGTTGGTGGCCTCGATCACGCCATCCGACGTTTCGACACGAAAGCCGGGCCGGCCATCGTTCCTTTGCACTTCCTTTACCTCCACGCCGCAGCGGATAGGGGCATTGATCCGTTCTGCGTAGGCGACGAAATAGTCCGCAACCCTCTCCTTGGGGGCAAAGGCATCGGGCTCGACATCCGAAAACTCCATGCCCGGGAACCGATCGTGCCAGGCCGGACCATTGGCAACCAGAGAATCCCATCTTTCCGAGCGCCAGCGTTCGGCAATTCGATTCCGCTCCAGAACGAGGTGATCTATGCCGCAGTTGCTCAGGTGCTCGCTCATAGCCAACCCGGCTTGGCCGCCGCCAACAACGAGCGTCTCTACTTTTTCGATTGGCATTTCGAGGTCCTTTTCCAGCATTCCGGGATTTTCGGCGGAAACGACTAATTTTGGTACGTCGAAGTTCGCTAGCGATAGGCTAGGGAACCTTGCCGAGAAGCGGGTTTGGCCAAGACGAGGCACGGGTCGCGGTCCAACACCTCGTCGATGGCGGTACTGATCGTCAGTCGAAATAGGCGCGATAGCCGAATAGCCCCGGCGCACCGCCGGTATGCAGGAAAACCACCGTCTCGCCCCGCTTCAGCTCGCCGGAGCGGCACAGATCGATAAGCCCTGCCATCGCCTTTCCGCTGTAGACCGGGTCGAGCAGCATGCCCTCGCGGCGCGCGGTCAGTTCGACCGCCTCGACCATCGTCTCCGTCGGTCGCCCATAACCGGCGCCGGCATAGCCGGACAGAAAATCGACGGCCACACAGTCGAGATGTGGGGATTTTCCGAGCAAGTCGAGCGTTTCCCGCACCAATGGCAGCACGACGCGGTCGAGATTCTCCGCCTCGCGGTCGACATCGATGCCGATCAATCGAATCGGCCGGGAGGAGAGCTCGAAACCCACGGCGAGGCCGGCCAGCGTTCCACCGCTCGAGGATGCGACGACGATGCAATCGATGTCGAGCCCACCCGCCTCGGCTTGGGCCTCGATCTCCTGCGCCGCCCGCACATAGCCGAGGCAGCCGAGCGGATAGGACGCGCCCACCGGGACGATATAAGGCCGCCGGCCGCCCGCCCGCGATTCCGCGGCAAGCTCAGCCATTGCCGCATCGCGGTCGGTGCCGCCGGGATGAAGGTGGAGCTTGGCCCCGAATAGGCGGTCTAAAAGGAAATTGCCGCTGACGCCGTAATCCGCGCCGTCATAGGGCACGTTGCGGGACAGGACGAGCTCGCAATCGAGGCCCAGCTTGGCCGCCACGGCGGCCGTCTGCCGGCAATGATTGGACTGATAGCCGCCGGCGGTGATGATGACATCGGCGTCCTCGGCGCGCGCCGCCGCCGCGGCGAATTCCAGCTTGCGGCATTTGCTGCCGCCGCCGCCGATACCGAACAAATCGTCGCGTTTGGCAAAGATCGACGGACCGCCGAGGTCGGCCGACAAGCGGTGCAGCGGCTCGAACGGCGTCGGAGCATCCTGGAGCTCGATACGCGCGAAGCTATCGAGGTTCATGTCTCCCCTATTCGGGCGTCGCCTCGACCGCGTCGGCGAAGGCCTGCAAGGTCGGGAATTCGAGGTCCGGCGTCACGTCGACCGGCGGCGGCGGGGTCGCTCCATCCTGGCCGGCCTGGCGGTTGATCCACACCGTCGCGAGGCCGAGCGATTTGGCCGGGACGTGATCGTGGAACAGGCTCTGGGCGACGTGGAGGACACGATCCTGCGGAATGCCCATCGCCGCCAGTTCCGCGATGCCGACGTGAAAGTGGTTGAGCGCGGGCTTGTAGCTGCCGACATCCTGGGCGGTGACGATGAGGTCGAACGCGACCCCCAGCCTGTCGTTGCTGGGACGAAATGTTTCCCGGTCGATGTTCGACAACACCGCCAGCTTGTAATGCTTGTGCAACTGGGCGAGAGCGGCGGCGCTGTCGGCGAATGGCGGCCAATCGGCGACCGAACCGGAGAAGGCGGCGCGGTCGGCGGCATCCGCCTCGGCGCCGATCTCGGCCGCCATGCGGTCGAGTACGCCGGCCAGGATCTCCGGATAGAGGGCGTCGGGCCGCGCCTCCTGCACCGCCGATTCGTGCCTCGAAAACAGCGCCACAAGGGCGCCGTCGTCGAGGCCGAGGCCGCGTCTTTCGGACCACGGGCGAAGCGCGGCCGCGATTCCGCTCTCCCAGTCGATCAGGGTGCCGTAGCAATCGAAGGTGAGGGCGTCGAACGAGGACAAATCCATAGTCGTTTCCCGTTTGGTAAGTTCAAGCCGGCGGGTCTTTGGGAACCGAGGCCTGCATCGACGGTCGGGCGGCGAACGCCTCATACCAGGACGCGAGCTTGGCGCGTCCCGGGCGCCAGTCCTCATGGCCGAAACGGAAGTCGAGATAGCCCAAGGCGCAGCCGGCGGTGATGTGGCCGATGGTCGGTGTTTCGCCCCAATGTTCGACTTCGGCTTCCAGCACGTCCAAGGCCCGGTCGATGGCACGCCTCTGGCGCGCCGACCAATCGGCGGACTGGAGATTTTCCGGCCGCCGGCCTTCGAGGAGACGCAGGATGGCGGCGTCGAGAATGCCGTCGGCGAGGGCCTCGAGCCGTAGCGCCCACCAGCGGTCGTCGCCGCTGCTGAACAGCGTTCCGCCGGTGAGGTCGTTGATGTATTCGCAGATGACGGGAGAATCGAACAGCACCATGCCGTCATCCAGGACCAGTGCCGGAACCTTGCCGAGGGGATTGGTCCCGCCGATGTCGGTTTCGGGATCCCAGACGTTGGTGGCAATGCGCTCGACTCGGTCGTCGAGGCCGAGTTCGTGAAGGCAGACCACGACCTTGCGGACATAGGGCGAGGTGGGAGCGTAACGCAGCTTCATGGATTGGGATCCTTCGGATCGCTGGGGATTGTGTGGGGCGATGGTATAACACCCAACGCCATGCCCGCCCAGATGTGATAGACTGGAACGGTCGAATTGGCGGGGAGACAGGTGAGGCGCGGGTCCGATGCGGCAGGACGTGGTCGATCTCAGAGATTTCTATGTCAGCGGCCGGGGCGCGGTGGCGCGGCGCATGATCCGCGCGGCGATCGCCAGGATGTGGCCGGACGTCCGTGGCCTGGCGGTGCTCGGTCTCGGCTATCCGGCGCCCTATCTGCGCCCGTTCAAGGAAACCGCGGCGCGGGTCATCGCGGTCATGCCGCCGGCGCAGGGGGTATTGCACTGGCCTGCCGACGATGCCAACGCCACAGCGCTTGCCGATGAGAGCGACCTGCCGTTGCCCGATCTCTCGGTCGACCGCATTCTCGCCGTCCACGCGCTCGAGCACAGCGAATCGATGGGTGCGACGCTCAGGGAGTTATGGCGTGTCTTGTCCGGCAACGGCCGGCTGTTGATCGTGGTTCCCAACCGCCGCGGGGTGTGGGCGCGCTATGACAAGACCCCGTTCGGTCTCGGCTACCCCTATTCGGTGGCACAGCTGACCCGCGTTTTGCGCGACAACATGTTTACGCCGACCCAGTCGGCACACGCGCTCTACGTTCCCCCGCTACGCCAACGACCGTGGCTGGCCTCGGCCGTCGCCTGGGAGAATGTCGGCAGCCGCTGGTTCCCCGGTTTCGCCGGCGTGACCTTGGTCGAGGCCTCGAAACAGCTCTATGCCGCGACCCCGGAGCCGCGGCGGGCCCGGCTCGTGGTCCCGGCACGACAGGCGCGATATCCGGTCGGCGCGGCACGGCTGCGCTCCTCGGCCGACTCCCGGCCGCCAGGATAGGAGCCCGCCGGCCACCGCCTTTTCGGCCACCTTTTCTTTGCTTTCAAACGGTTCACCGACTAAGAGTAACCACCTTTTTCGACGGCCACCCCGACGATGGACGACGACGGCAAGAGCCTCGGTGCGCTGCGCCGGGAAATCGATGAGATTGACGATGACATCCACGATCTGCTGATGAAGCGGGCCGCGGTCGCCAAACGGGTGGGTGCGGCCAAAGGCCAGACATCGGTGGTGTTTCTGCGCCCGGCGCGCGAGGCTTCGGTCCTGCGCCGCTTGGCGGCGCGCCACGACGGCGTCTTTCAGGTGGCCTCGGTCCTGCACATCTGGCGCGAAATCTTCGCCGCGCTGACAAGACTCCAAGGACCGTATTCGGTGGCCGTGTTGCAGCCCGAAGGGGCCCCCGACTACCGCCGCCTCGCCCGCGCCCATTTCGGCGCCTTCACGCCGATCACCCCGTTAGCAAGAGCGGGTCACGTCGTCGCCGCCGTGCGCGACGGTTCGGCCAGCGTCGGCGTTCTGCCGATGCCCGACGAGGACGACCCGGAACCGTGGTGGCGTTACCTGATCTCCGATAACCCGGACCGGACGCGAATCGTGTCGCGTCTGCCGTCGATCGAGACCGCGGAAGCGCACCGCGACGATCTAGCCGCCTTGGTCATTGCGCGTGTCGATTTCGAGGATAGCGGCGACGATCACAGCTTTCTGGTCTTCCAATCCGAGGAACATATCAGCCGCGGGCGGCTTCGTACCGCGCTGGCCGAAGGCGGATTCAGTCAATTCCTCTACGCCGCGTGGCGGGACCCGGAGCACCCGGTGTCATGGCAGCATTTGGTCGAGCTGGGCGGACATTTCGCGGCCGATGACGCGACCGTCCAGCGTCTCGTCGGGGGCTTTGCGCCCAAGATCGACAAGGTGCACGCGCTCGGCGGCTACCCGGTGCCGGTGAACCTGACGGCCGAACCAGGTGCGCCGGGAGGCGGCCCATGAATGCCCCCCGCCCGCGACCGGGAATCATGGACATCGCGCCCTATGTCGGCGGTCGGGCGGCGCTGCCGGGGATCGACCGCGTCATCCGGCTGGCTTCCAACGAGACCCCGCTCGGCGCCAGCCCGCGCGCCCGGGACGCCTATCGTGCGCAGTCCGAGAGCCTCCACCGTTACCCCGATGGCGGAGCGAATGCCCTGCGTGCGGCGCTCGGGCGCCACCACGGTATCGATCCGGCGCGGGTGGTATGCGGCGCTGGCTCGGACGAGTTGATCTCCCTGTTGTGCCGGGCCTATGCCGGCCTCGGCGACGAAGTGCTCTACAGCGAGCACGGCTTCCTGATGTACGCGATCGCCGCCCGCGTCACCGGCGCCACGCCGGTTGCCGCGCCCGAGAGCGGGCTGCGGAGCGACGTCGACGCGCTGCTCGCCGCGGTGACGCCCAAGACGCGGCTGGTGTTTCTGGCCAATCCCAACAACCCGACCGGCAGTTTCATCACCCGCGATGAACTCGATCGTCTCCATACGGGCCTGCCGCCGGAAGTGCTGTTGGTGGTCGATGGCGCCTACGCCGAATACGTGACGCGCAACGACTATGCCTCCGGCCTGGAGCTCGCGCGGACGGCCCCCAACGTCGTCGCTCTCCGCACTTTTTCGAAGATCTATGGGCTGAGCGCGTTGCGCATCGGCTGGTCCTACGGTTCGGCGGAGGTCGCCGGCGTGCTCAATCGCGTGCGCGGCCCGTTCAACGTGTCGGCGGCGGCGTTGGCGGCGGCGGAAGCCGCCCTCGACGACGTGCCGTTTACCGACGCGGCGCGGACCCATAACGATATCTGGCTGCCGTGGCTGAGCGCCGAGCTGGCCCGGATCGGGCTTGTCGCCCATCCCAGCGTCGGCAATTTCATCCTCGTCGAGTTTCCCGACGGCGATCGCAACGCCGATGCGGCCAACGACTTTCTCAACGGCCGCGGCATAATCCCGCGCAAGGTCGCGAATTACGGCCTACCCCGATGCCTTCGGATCACCGTCGGACTCGAAGACGAAATGGCCGATGTCGTCGCCGCGCTCAACGATTTCATGAGTTGAGAGATGGCCGCGGGAATTCTCTACGAGCGGGTGGCGCTCATCGGCATCGGTCTCATCGGCTCGTCGCTGGCACGGGCACTGCGTGTCGAAGACCTCGCCGGTCACATCGTCGGCTGCGCGCGCACCGCAGCGACGTTGGAAACCGCTCGGCGTCTCGGACTCTGTGACACCACGAGCCAGGACCCGGCGGCGGCCGCCGCCGATGCCGACCTGGTCGTGTTGTGTACGCCGCTCGGCACCTACCGGGATCTGGCGACCGCAATCGCTCCCGCATTGAAACCCGGCGCCACGGTCACCGATGTCGGCTCGGCCAAGCGCTGCGTCATCGAAGACGTCGGGCCGCGGATTCCACAGGGGGTCCATTTTATACCCGGCCACCCGGTGGCCGGGACCGAGCATTCCGGTCCCGAGGCCGGTTTCGCCGAATTGTTTCACGGCCGCTATTGCGTGCTGACGCCGCCGCCCGGGGTGGACGCGGCAGCCTTGGACCGGCTGGCGGAGATGTGGCGGCGCTGCGGCATGGATGTCGAAACCATGGATGCCGAGCATCACGATCTGGTTCTCGCCATAACCTCGCATTTGCCCCACCTCATCGCCTATACCATCGTCGGCACGGCAACCGACATCGAGGGCCAGTTGCGCGCCGAGGTGGCGAAATTCTCGGCCGGCGGCTTCCGCGATTTTACCCGCATCGCGGCCTCCGATCCGATCATGTGGCGCGACGTATTTCTCAACAACCGCGACGCCGTCCTCGAAGTGCTGGGCCGTTTCTCGGAGGATTTATCGGCGCTCCAGCGGGCGATCCGCTGGGGCGAGGGCGACAAGCTGGAACAACTGTTCGAACGCACGCGCGATATCCGCCGTTCGGTGATCGACGCCAAGCAAGCCTATGACGAGGTCGAGCCTCCGCATCCGACGGGCGACCGAGACTGACCGCACTGGCCGTCGCCGTCGCGCCCTACCTCAACGGCCAGTCGATGCGCGGCAGCACCGCCAACGGCAGCGCGCCCGCCGACAGCCGGCGATCGACAAGGTTGAGGTCGACGTCGAGTTGCGGCGGCCCGCCATTCCCCGGCCGCGTCGCCATGAGGTCGAGCATGAGACGGGTCTGCGCCGCCTGCCGTGGCGACATCTGGCC
The DNA here is from genome assembly GCA_024244705.1 of Alphaproteobacteria bacterium. Lineage (NCBI taxonomy): Bacteria > Pseudomonadati > Pseudomonadota > Alphaproteobacteria > Alphaproteobacteria bacterium. The sequence goes on along the minus strand of JAAEOK010000056.1, from coordinate 33,543 downwards.
GGCGGCTTCGATCGCGTTCACCGCTTCGCGGTAACCTTGCGTCGTCGTCGAAAGGGTGCCGGTCGGCTGCAAGTCGGCATCGAGGCGCGCCTCGCCGCTGGCGGTGAAACCCAGCGGTCCCCATACCGCTTCGAGAAATCGAATATCGACCCTGCCGCCGTTCGCCCGCCATGCGGCCAGCGCGGACTGGGTCGGCAGCGATGGGATGGCTCCCTGCCAGACGATTGTTGCCGCCAGAGTCTGCAGACTTTGGCCGAGTTGGGGACCGGGCAAAGGCGGCATCGTCATGTCGACGGCGCGTAGCGACACCTCGACCGCGTCCGGTTCCCGTTGATTGACGCCGAAATCCGCGACCGCCGCCGTCATCGGCAGAAAGGGCTCGCTGCCTTCGGCCCCGATCTTGTACAGGCGGAGCTCGCGGAAACGGAGCCGGCCGCTCGCTTCGAAAGCCGCGCTGCCCTCGCCGCGAGCGGCCGTGATCGCGGCGCGCTGCCCGGTGACGATGTTGACGACGATCAACTCGGCCGGACCACCGGTCGCGAAGGCGAGACGGCGGAAGTCCCACGGTGCGCCAACCATATGCAGAATGGGAACGCGGCCTTCCCACGCAACCCGTCCGCCCGCCTGCGCGGCGACGACGTCCCGGGCCTCGGCGTCGAGGGCGAACGGGAAGCCGGTGATCGACAGCGCGCCGACGCGCACGTCGATGCCTTCGGCGCGGCGCTGGGCGATCCATAAATCGACGCCGTCGTGCAACGCGCCCTTGGCGTAATACCAATAGCCGGCATAGGCGCCGGCAAAGGCGATCACGGCGAGGACGGTCAGGGGCATGGCGCGGCGCGCGGACATGGCCGAGTGTTTAAATCAGAACGAAGCGCGGCGGAACGAGCAATTCATGGGCACGCGGCCATCGCCGCCGGAATCTGTCCGGCGGTGGCGGCATGTTTACGGCGGCGGCCGGTGATCGTATACAGCAGCCATGTTTCAGTCCGAGGATATCTGGGTGTTCGGCTACGGGTCGCTGATGTGGCATCCCGGCTTCGACCATTGCGAACGGGCGCCGGCGCTGCTGCGCGGTTATCACCGGGCATTCTGCCTGACCTCTTACCGCTACCGGGGCACCCCCGAAAAACCCGGCCTCGTGCTCGGTCTCGATCGCGGCGGCTCGTGCCGCGGTATCGCCTATCGGGTCGCCGCCGAGCGCCGCGACGCAACCTTGGCCTATCTCCATGACCGCGAGATGGTCCATTACATCTATATTCCGAAGGCGCTGCCGGTGGTGCTCGACGACGGCCGGCGCGTCGTTGCCCATACCTATACCGCCGACCCGAAACACGAACGCTATGCCGGCGGCCTACCTGTCGACGAGCTCGTGCAGATGGTCGTGCAGGGCCATGGCGAGCGCGGCGCCTGTGCGGAGTATCTCGAAAACACGGTCCGCCATCTCGACGAACTGGGCATCAATGACGGCCCCTTGCACGACCTCCTCGATCGCGTCGCCGCGGTGCGCGGCGCCGTTTGACCGGCGCCAATCCGCAACATTGGCGATGATCGGCGGCATGAATATGGTATGCGGTATCGCTCGACCATCGTGATTGGAGACGACGTTATGGGCGAGGCGCTTGAACTTACGGCGGCGGACGGTCACCGGTTACAGGCCTATCTGGCGCGGCCGGCGGGTGCCGCACGTGGCGGGCTGGTAGTCGCCCAGGAGATTTTCGGCGTCAACGGTCACATTCGCGACGTCTGCGATCGTTTCGCGGCGGTCGGATACGCGGCATTGGCGCCGGCGCTGTTCGACCGCCTCGAGCGCGGCGTCGAACTGGATTACGATTCCGAGGGCGTCGCGAAAGGACGCGAGATGCGCGGTCAGGTCGGCTGGGAAGCGGTTGCGGCCGATATCTCCGCGGCGCGCGATCGCTTATCGCCCGAGGGCCCGGTCGGCATCGTCGGCTATTGCTGGGGCGGATCGGTCGCCTGGCTCGGTGCCACCGAGGGTGGCTTCGCCGCCGCGGTCGGTTACTACGGCGGTCACATCATCGAACTCAACGACCGTGATCCGAAATGCCCGACCATGCTTCATTTCGGCGACCGCGACGCGGCCATACCGCTCAGCGACGTCGAAAAAATTCGCCTCGCCCATCTCGATGTCACGATCTATGTCTATGAAGATGCCGGCCACGGCTTCAACTGCGACCGCCGCGGCAGCCACGACGAAGCCGCCGCCGCGCTCGCCTTGGAGCGGACGCTCGCCTTCTTCGAACAGCACATTGGCTGAATCGCGACCGCGCCGCGGGCCGCCGGGTATCCTTCGATGGTGACGATAACCGGCTCCGTTTTCGGTCGCGGCAGCCTCACCGACGCGGGGCCCAAGACCACCGTCATCTGCGCCGTGTGGCACGGCGACCCGGATTGGCGCCAATTGCTCGTCGGCCATCGAGGAAACCTCGAGGCCCAAACGGTGCCGGTGGAGAGCATCTACGTGTTCGACGGCGGGATTTCGCCGCCGGCGGATTTCGACCGCCCCTACCTGGCCACCGGCGAGCCATTGACGATCTACCAGGCGTGGAACCTGGCGCTCGTCGCGGTGACCACGCCGCTGGTGATGAATCTGAACCTCGACGACCGATTGTGCACAGACGCGGTGGCGGATTTCGAACGGCTCATGCGCGATCCACGAACCGGCCTGGTCGGCGGCGATTGGCGGATCTGCTACGATCAGGCGACGACCGACGATGTCGGCCCCTGCCGGCCCCTCGACACCCTTGCCGTATCGGTGAAACACCCCGCCCGACCCGAAGATGGACCGGTGCGTCTCGGCTGCGGAGCGGGGCGCGAGACGTTCGGTCCGGCAACCCTGTGGCGCATGGCGCTGCACGATTCCTTCCCACCCTACCCGATGACTTTCGGCGACGGCACGCCGATCCGCGTGATCGGCGACGGCGTGTGGTGGTCGATGTTGGAGAAACGCGGCGTCAGGCTGGCGCGGTGCAACGCGATCGTCGGGCACTATCATTCCCATCCCGCCGACCAGGCCGAATTCCGCTACGACAGGCCGGGGGAGTGGGAGCATTTTCAACGCCACGGCGCCGGACCGAATTGATCACGCGGCGGTGGGAGGAATATGTCGGATAGTGGCCGGCGCGATGCGAGACGACCGCCTCAGGCGCACTTGGAATAGGTGCAGCTGGTGCAGATGTCGCAGTTTTCCTGGCGGATCAGCGCCGGCTGATTGCATTTGGGGCAGAACCGCATGCCCGGGGCGCCGGCGCGGACGCCGTCGGGGTCGTTGACCGCCGCCGCTTCCGGATGGCGCAGGCTGTCGGTCGCGGCGAGAAATCCGATGTCGCGCATGTGACGCTCGATGACCTCGCCGATGGCGGCCAGCAGCGACGGCACGTAATGGCCGCCCATCCACTGCCCGCCGCGCGGGTCGAACACCGCCTTCAACTCCTCGACCACGAACGAGACGTCGCCGCCGCGGCGGAACACGGCGCTGATCATCCGCGTCAACGCCACCGTCCAGGCGTAATGCTCCATGTTCTTGGAGTTGATGAAGATCTCGAACGGCCGCCGCCGCCCGTCCTGGATGACGTCGTTGAGGGTGATGTAGATGGCGTGGTCGGTGTCCGGCCAGCGGATCTTGTAGGTCCGGCCGGGCAGTTCCTCGGGCCGGCTGAGCGGCTGCGTCATATAGACAACACCGCCGGCCTCGAACGGGTCGGCGGGCCGCGACGGCGGCACCTCGAGCGGCAGCGCGGCCTGGCTGTCGTCGTCCTCGTCGACGGTCTTGGCGACTTCGAGAACGGCGCCGGTGACTTCGTTGGGGCGATAGGTGGTGCAGCCCTTGCAACCGAGGTCGTAGGCCTGGATATAGACGTCCTTGAAGTCGTCGAAGGAAATGTCCTCCGGGCAGTTGATGGTCTTCGAGATCGAGCTGTCGACGTACTTCTGGACCGCGGCCTGCATCACCACGTGGTCGCCGGGGGCGAGGCGCTGGGCGTCGACGAAGTAGTCGGGCAGCGGCGTGCTCTCGCCGTTGAGGCGATGGAACAGGCGGAAGGCGTAGTCGCTGACCTCCTCCTCGCGGCGTTGGCCGTCGGGCATCAACACGTTGCGGGTGTATTTGAAGCTGAACGCGGGCTCGAGCCCGGAGGAAACGTTGTCGGCGAAGATCGAGATCGTTCCGGTCGGCGCCACCGAGGTGACCAGGGCATTGCGCACGCCGTGGCGGGAGATCGCCGCGCGGACGTCCTCGTCGAGCTCGGCAACGGTTTCGCCGGCGAGGAATTTGTCGCGGTCGAACAGCGGAAAGGCGCCCTTTTCCTCGGCCAAAGCGGCGGACGCCATATAGGCGGCGCGGCGCACCGCCCGCATCCAGATTTCGGTGAGCCGCACCGCCTCCTGGCTGCCATAGCGGGCCCGGCACATGATCAGGGCGTCGGCGAGCCCGGTCACGCCGAGGCCGATCCGTCGTTTCGCGATCGCCTCTTCCTGCTGCTGCGGCAGCGGAAATTGCGAGATGTCGGTTACGTTGTCCATCATCCGCACGGCCACCGGCACCAGGGTTTCGAGCGCTTCCAAGTCAAGCTCGGCATCGGCCGTGAACGGATCGCGCACCAAGCGCGCCAAATTGATCGAACCGAGCAGGCAGGCGCCGTAAGGCGGCAGCGGCTGCTCGCCGCATGGATTGGTGGCGTGGATTTCCTCGCAATAATAGAGGTTGTTGCGGCGGTTGATGCGGTCGATGAAGATCACCCCGGGCTCGGCATAGGCGTAGGTCGCCCGCATGATCTTGTCCCATAGCTCGCGCGCCGGCAGGTTCTTGTGGATCGTGCCGTTGAACGACAGCTCCCACGGCGCGTCCTCCTTGACCGCGGCCATGAAGGCATCGGTGACCAGGACCGACAGGTTGAACATGCGCAGCCGGCCGGCCTCGTGTTTGGCCGCGATGAAGGCCTCGATATCCGGATGGTCGCAGCGCATGGTGCCCATCATCGCGCCGCGGCGGTAGCCGGCGCTCATGATGGTCAGGCACATGGCGTCCCACACGTCCATGAACGTCAGCGGCCCCGAGGCGTCGGCGCCGACGCCTTTGACCGGGGCGCCCTTGGGCCGCAGCGTCGAGAAGTCGTAGCCGATGCCGCCGCCCTGCTGCATGGTCAGCGCCGCCTGCTTCAAATGCTCGAAGATGCCGCCCATGTCGTCGGGGATGGCGCCCATGACGAAGCAGTTGAACAGGGTGACGTCACGACCGGTGCCGGCGCCGGCGAGAATGCGCCCAGCCGGCAAAAACTTGAAATCGGTCAGCGTCTCGTAGAAGCGTTCGGTCCATACCGCCCGGTCCGTTTCCGGTTCGGCGAGGGCGGCCGCGACCCGGTGCCAGGTGTCCTCGATGGCGCCGTCGGTCGGCGCGCCGTCGGGCCCCTTGAGGCGGTATTTCATGTCCCAAATCTGTTGGGAGATGGAGGCGACCTGCACCATGATCGTTCCCGAATGTGGTCAAATGCGGCGACAGGCGGGCCGGCGAAGCGGCAAGAACCCGGACCCTTGAGGCGGTCGTATTTTACCGGCTCGCAGGGTCCGGCGCAATGCTAATGTTCTCGATGTGTTCGCATACTTATCCACAATTTGTTTATCATACTACTTTGAAAAATATTAATTTTTCAGGTTATCCACACGACTCCCGGGTTTCTTTTCCTCGCTATTAGACGCGGGCTGCGGATCATCGTCCAGGGTCGCCGCGAAAGCCGCCGCCGGCCGAACCCTCGACCTCCAATTTGCGGGTCGCGCCTTCGATGCGGGATTCCAGTTCGGCGAGAAACGCGCGCGGTGCGAGGCCCGGCGGGATCGGCGGCAGGATCTCGACGACGATGGTGCCAGGCCGCTTGTGGAAGGCACGCCGGCCCCAATAGAGTCCCGAATTGAGCGCCACCGGGACGACCGCGACGCCGATCTGCTTGTAGAGCGCGGCGATGCCCGGGTTATAGGTGCCGGTCGCACCGGGCGCGGCGCGGGTGCCTTCGGGGAAAATCAGGATCGGCCGCCCTCCCGCGAGCGCGGCCTTGGTGCGTAGGACCATCATGCGAATCTCGCCCGCGCCGCCGCGACGATCGATCGGGATTTGCCCCGTTCCGCGCAGATACCAGCCGAACAGCGGGATCGCCATCAATTCCTTCTTGACCACATAGACCGGCCGCCGAAGGATGACCTGCATGGCCAAGGTCTCCCAGGCCGATTGGTGCTTGACCGCGAAGATCACCGGATACGGTGGCAGTCGGTCGCGGCCGCGGACTTCGTAGGTTAGACCGCAGGTGATGGCCAACAGCTTGATCGTGGTGCTGGTCCACAGCTCGGAGAGGCGCAAGACGGCATTCTGCGGCAACAGAAGGACAGGCAGGCCGAGTATGCAGACGGCGGCCGTCGCGCCGAAGAACAGCACGTTGAACAGCGCCGACCGCAGCGCCGTCATGCCGTCGCTCCGGTGCCCAATAGATCGTCGACCAGCGCCCGCAGCCGGGCCAACAGGTACTTGTTGTACTCCCTGACATAGAGCATCGTCGTCCCCGGCCAACGCCACCACTCGTCGTGCTTGACCCGGTCGGGGAAGACCGGATGAGGGATGATGGTGGCCTCCGGTAGCGCGCGCCGAAACTCGAACAGGCTGCGCGGCATGTGATAGCTGGCGGTGACCAGGCGCAGCGTGCGGAACCCTTCCTTTTCCATCCAGGCGGCGCTTTCGATCGCGTTGCCTCGGGTGTTGTCGGCATCGTAACCGAGCACCACGCAGCAATCGAAATCAGCCGGCGAACCGCGCATGATGCGCATCAATTCGGCGACCTCGACGCCGCGATAGACGCCCGAGACGAGCAGTTTCTTGCTAAGACCGCGGTGCAGGAGATCGAGACCCTCGGTGAGCCGCTCGCTGCCTCCGGTGAGCACGACGATCGCATCGGCCGGCATCGTCTCGTCGTCGACCGCCATCGGCAGGCTGCTCGTGAACAGGTAGAACCCGCCGAGCCAAAGCACGACGATCACCGCCAGCGACGGCAGCAACCAGCGCAGGGGACGCGCCAGCACACGGGCTTTCGCTTGGCCGTCGCGGCTGCTCACGGCGATTCCCGAAACAGGATATCGACCGCCGCACCGAGGTCGTCGACGACGACCACCGGCTGCACGGCGGCCGGCAGGCCGCCATCCTCCGTCGCGCGGCCCTTGCCGGTGCGGACCAGAAACCGCCGGCACCCGGCTCGCGCCGCCGCCTCCAGGTCGCGCAGACTGTCGCCGATCATCGGCGTAGTCTCCGGCGTGGCGCCGAACCGGTCAAGCGCCTCCAACAGCATGCCGGGCCCCGGCTTGCGGCGCACAGTTGCGTTCTCCGGGGCGTCGGTGCAGGCGATGACCGCGTCGAGATGGGCGCCGCCGGCGGCGAGTTCGGCGGCGAGCTTGGCGTGGGTCCGCTCGAGTTCGGCCGGGCTCATGAAACCGCGACCGACGACTGCTTGGTTGGTCACCACAGCGACCCGCCAATCGGCGGCATTGAGCCGGGCGACCGCCGCTGCGGCGCCCGGAATGAGAATCAGATCCTCGGCCCGCCGCACCGAATCGGGCCGGTCGTGGTTGAGCACGCCGTCACGGTCGAGGAGGGCGAGCCTCATCGCTACATCATCCGCCGCAAAGCGCGCAGGACGGTGAGGCGCGCGGCGATTGTCGAGATCAATGCCGCAGCGACGGGGACGACGGCGAGCACGATCCAATCCGTCGTCGAAAGGGTGAAGGCCGGCAAGGTCGTTATCTCGACCCGGGGAAAGACCCGGCCGGCGATCACCAACACCAGCGCCGCCGCGGCAAAGCCGAGGATTCCGCCGAGCAGCCCGAGCAACAGCGACTGGCGCTGAAACAGCCGCGCGACATAGGAATCCGGCGCACCGATATAGTGGAGGACCTCGATCGTCGGGTGGTGGACTTCGATGCCGCTGCGGGTCGCGAAGACCACGGTCAACACGGCGGCGAGCACGATCACGCCGACGACCGCGGCGGCCGCGATCTGAACCGAGCGCGTCAGCGACGTAAGCTCGCCGAGCCATTGACTGTGATCGTCGACCAGCGCACCGGGCGCGTGTTCGTGGATGCGGATGCGCAGGGCCTCGATATCGAGAACGGTGCCGCCGCGCAGCCGGACATCGATAAGCCGCGGCAGCGGCAGGGTCGTATCGCCGACCGCGGTGCCGAGCCACGGATCGAGCAGGGCGCGGCTTTCCGCCGCGTCGAAGGCGCGCGCTTCGGCGATACCGGGGGTGGTCCGCAACAGCGCCGCGATGGTGTCCACGGCGTCCTGGGTTGCGGCGGCCCCGTTCGCCGCCGGTGGGATTTGCACCGTCAGCGTGCCGACGAGATTTTCGCCCCAGCGGTCGACCGCCGCGGTCGTCATGATCGCCGCCGCCACCGCCAGCGTGGCGAGGAAGACCATGAAGGCAACGATCAGGGGAAGGTAACGGCGCGTCGAATCGCCGCGCAGGTCGAGAACCGTGCCCGCCGGCGTCATTCAGACGCCCTCTTCAATGGTGGCAAGGTCGTGATGAATCCGCCCGCCGTCGAGGTGCAATCGCGGAAAATCGAATCGTGCCACCAAAGGCTCGCTATGGGTCGCGACGACGACGGTCGTGCCGTGCCGGTTGAGCTCGCGGAACAAATAGAGCAGGCGATCGGCGGTCTCGTCGTCGACATTGCCGGTCGGCTCGTCGGCGAGCAACAACCGCGGCCGGTTGATCACCGCGCGAGCGATGGCGATGCGCTGCTGTTCACCGCCGGAAAGCGTCGGCGGCAGGGCATCGAGCTTGCCGTCGAGCCCAACCCAACGCAGCAATTCGGTCACGTGCTCGCGAATTTTCCGCCGCTTGGCACCGGCGACGCGCAACGGCAGGGCCACGTTTTCCGCCGCCGTCAGATGGTCGAGCAGGCGGAAATCCTGAAACACGATGCCGATCCGGCGCCGCAGGCCGGGCAGTTCCCGCCGGTCCACCTCCGACGGCTGCCGTCCGAACAGGCGGACCGTGCCGCGCGTCGGTGCGTGCGCCATGTACATGAGCCGGAGCAGGGTCGATTTGCCGGCCCCGGAGCGCCCGGTCAGGAAGTGGAACGAGGCCGGCGGCAGCGCGAAGGTGATGTCGCCGAGGATCTCTTCGCCGGCGCCGTAGCGCACGCCGACGCCGTCGAAACGGACGATTGATTCGTCGTTCGCTAGGGTCACCGGGTCGCCGTCATGGTTGCGTCGTTGCGGCACTTCGGAACGCTTTCGCTGCCCTATTTAGGGGGTTGCCGTGATGATCGTCCACCGGGAGCAGGATTTTGGTCCGGTCCTTGATTGTGGGCCATTGAGGGTTGATGATGCATCCTAACGCCACTCAAGGGGACCGCAAAGAACGCACTGTCGCGGCACGGCTGCGCGCGCCGCCGCCTCCGTCCACCGAGGCTTGGCGGAGCCACTCCGGGCCGCTGCCCACTAGCCGCCCCGTTCGTCCGCGGTCTTGGCGGTTTGTCCGAACAACACCTCGCGCGCTTCGGCCGACGGCGGGCCGGTGGGGCGGTGTTCCTTGCCGAGATCGACACCGCGCTGCACCGCCGGGCGCTCCTTGACCCGCTGTCGCCACGTCGCGACGTTGGGAAATTCGTCGAGCGGCTGGCCCAGCGGCTTGGCGATCAGCACCCATGGCCAGCAGATGATGTCGGCGATCGTGTAGGCGTCGCCGAGGATATAGGGACGGTCGGCCAGGCGGCGCTCGAGAACGCCGAGGCAGCGGTGGTATTCGTTGGCATAGCGTTGTCGCGCATAATGTTGGTCGGGTGGTGCGTAATTGACGAAGTGACTGAGCTGGCCGGCCAGCGGTCCCTGGTTGCCGACCTGCCAGAACAGCCATTCCAGCGCCTCCTTGCGACCGCGCGCGTCGCCGGGCAGGAATTTCCCCAACTTCTCGGCGAGGTAGAGCAGGATCGCCCCGGATTCGAACACCGTAATCGGCTCGCCGTCGACATCGTGATCGACGATCGCCGGCATCCGGTTGTTGGGGCTGACGGCGAGGAACGCCGGATCGAATTGGTCGCCGCGGCCGATGTCGACCGGAATCATGCGGTAAGGCAGGCCGCACTCCTCGAGCATGATCGCCACTTTCCAGCCGTTGGGCGTGGGCCAGTAGTGGAAATCGATCATCAGGCCTCGCCGCCGCTGTCGAGGCCGATGATCGCGGCCGCCGCGAGGTCCCGCACATCGTCGTCGCCGAGGCCGATCTCGGCCAGCACTTCGCGGCTGTGCTCGCCGAGCCGGGGCGCCCCGTGGCGATGTCCGGCCGGGGTCGCCGAGAAGCGCGCCGCCGGGCGTGCCTGGCGCAGGTGTCCCGCCGTCGGATGAACGCTTTCGACGAGGGTTTCGTTGGCCACGATCTGGGGATGCGTAACCACGTCCCGCCGCCGCAAGACCGGCGCGCAGGGGACGTCCTCCGCCTCCAGCCGGATCAGCGCTTCCGCCGAGGTCATCGGGCCGAGCGCCACCTGGGTCAGTTCCAGACGGAGGTCGATGTTCTGCTGGCGCAGGGCCGCGGTCGCGAAGCGCGGATCCGCGACCCAGTCCGGCCGGTCGACGGCGCGCGCCAGGCCCGCCCATTCCTTGTCCGACTGCACGGCGACGCTGATATGGCCGTCGGCGGTCTCGTAGATGAGGTCGATGAAGCTTTGTGCCTCCTGGTCGGGCGCGCCGTCGCCGATGAAGGTCTGGCCGTCCATGTCCGAACCCCACAGGAAGGCGACCACCGAATCGAGCATCGACAATCGCACGTGCTGTCCTTCGCCGCTCCGAGCCCGCGCCAGCAGCGCCGAGGTAATCGCCTGGGCGGCGGTGACGGCGGTCAGCTTGTCGGGCAGAATGGTCCGCACCAGACGCGGCCGCAACGCATCCGACCCGCCCTGGATCGTGCTCAGCCCCGACAGCGCCTGGACCAGCGGGTCGTAGACGGGCTTGTTGGCGTAGGGACCGCTTTCGCCGAAGCCGCTGATCGAAACGTAGACGATATCCGGCGCGACCGCGCGGATCGCATCCTCGCCGAGGCCCATGCGCTCGGCGACGCCGGGGCGGAAGTTCTGGATCACCACGTCGGCGCCCTTGGTGAGGCGCATCAACAGGTCGCGGCCGCGCGGGTCTTTGAGGTTGAGCGCGAGCGAGCGCTTGTTGCGGTTGTTGTTGAGGAAGGTGGCGGAAAAACCGCCGCGCCCGTTGGACATCGCGCGGGTGAAGTCGCCGCCACGCGGGTTCTCGATCTTGATCACATCGGCGCCCTGGTCGGCCAGGATCATCGTCGCCATCGGCCCCGACACCATTGCGGTGAGGTCGATGATTTTGACGCCTGCAAGCGGACCCGGCATGACAGCGCTACCACGGTTGGGGTGCGGAACGTCCTTAAGATAGGAACTCGGCGCCGTAAGGAAAGCACCGCGGCGTGTCGTTGGCGTGCTCGATGCGGCTTGTCGCCACATCCGTCGCAGTCATAAAGCGCGTCGCGAGACGGCTCAAAACCGGCGCAGCAGGCGGTCGATGTAGTCGAGTTCGTCCTGCGGCCGGCCGCGCTCGCCGGCGCGGCGACGCAGCTCGTCGAGGATCTGGCGCGCGCGCTGGATCTCGCCGATTTCGGGAATGTCGACGTTCTCGGTGTCGGGGCGTCCGAAGCCCGGCATCGGCCGGCCGAAGGGATCGCGCTGGAAACCGTTGCCTTCGCCGGTCGCTCCTTGGGCCATGCCCTGCTGGCCGCGCGCCATGACGCGGCCGCCTTCGCGCATCGAATCGAGGGCCTCGCCCTGGGGCCGGATGGCACGGCCGGGCAGGGCGCGCTTCAAGGCATCCTCGGCCCGGCGCATGGAGCCCTCGGCCTTGCCCAATTCGTCGGGGATCTGGCCATAGCGTTCGCCGAAGCGGCGCATCAGGTCGCCGAGGTCACGGCGCAGCTGCTCCTGCGATGCCGCTCCCTGTTGCGACTCGCGGCCTTCCATGCCGGACTGATCGCGACCGCCCTGTTGCCAATTGCGATGGGTGTCGTCGAGCAGGTCCTGCTGTTGCCGGATCAGGTCGCTGAGGTCGCGCAGCATTTCGCCGAGCTGGCCTTCGCCGGCCTGGCTTTGCTGCTGCATCATCGGCTGCATGTTCTCGAGGATATCCTGGAATTGCGCCAGCAGGTCCTTGGCCGCGTCGCGCGCGCCGCTGCGGGCCAATTCGCGGGCCTGCTCGAGGAGATCGCGCAAATCTTCGAATTCGAGCACCGTCGAGTTGGGATCGAACGGCATCTCCTGGGTCATCCCTTGAGGGTCGTCCGCCATGTTCTCGGCCAGCGCCTGGAGGTAACGGTCGAGGGCGCTGCGCAGGGCGTCGATCAACTGGTCGAGCTCGGCATCGGTGGCGCCGCTTTCGAGCGCTTCCATCAGCGCCTGCTGCGCGGCCCGCAAATCGCGTTCGGCCAGCGACACCTCGCCGTCCTCGATGCGCAACGCGGTGTCCCACAGCAATTGCTGGATCGCCGGGATCGCGGAATCGTCATCCGACAGCACCAGCCGCGCGCTGGCGGTCACCAGCGCCAGGAATACGACCTTGTCATCGAAGAATTGTTTCGGCCGCGACGACAGGTCGCGCAGCGCATAGGCCACGTTGCGGCGGTTTTCCGCGCGCCCATCGACCGACAGCTTGCGCCGCTCGTCGACGATGGCGCGGGCGACCGGATGTTGAAACACGCGCGCCGGCAGGTTCGCCAGGATGGGTTCGCTCCGCCCGATCTGGTCGATCGCATCCTCGGCCTCGAGCGTGATGCTGACCTCGAGACCGGCCCAGGGGTGGGGCGTGAGATCGTGATAGGCGGTGGCCTCGACCTCGGCCCGGCCAAGGTCGACAAGCCCGAGGTCGAGCTCGATCGGCGCCTCGTCCTCGATGATATTTCCCTCGCCGTCGACCCGGCGGATGGTGCTGCGCACCGCCGCCACGCCGTAATCGTCGCGGGCGAAATAGGCGACGCTGAGATGGGCGCGCTGGCTCGCCCCCGGGGGCAGGGCGAAGACGACGATCGGGGGCTGGTCGGGGATCACCTTGAGGTCCCATCCGACCAAATCGATCCCGCCGCGGCGGACGGCGAGCCGGCCGTCGCCGGTGATGGTCGCTTCGGCCTGGAAGGATTCGGCGTCCAAGGGGCTGAACGGGACAACCCCATCGCCGAATTCGAGCGCCGGTGTCTGACCCTTGCCATGGAGGCGCGCAACCACATTGCTGGTGACCGGGATCGACAACGGGGCCTCGGTGGCGGCGCCTTGATCGAGGAACAGCGGCGCCTTGCCGGTATGGACGGGCGGGGTCACCCACAATTCGAGGCTGACGACCTCGTTGTAACGCGCCGCGCTGAAATCGGGCTGAGCGGCCCGGGCGAGGTGATCGGGACCGTCAGCGCCGGCAGCGACGACGGCGACGATCAAGACCAAGAGCAAGGCCGCGCGCAGCGCCCACGGGTCGTGACGGGCCAGGCCGGGACGCGGTGCGCCGACCCTGAGGGCGGCGATCCGTTCCCGCATGCGGGCACGGTGGACCCGCCACAATCCTTCGGAAAATTGGTCGCCGCCGCCCGCCGCGAGCCCGTCGCGGAGCGCCACCAGGGGCCGGTCGGCGAGACCGCTGGCGGTCTCGATCCGGTGTTCCGCCGCGCCGCCATCGGGCCACCGCCAGGCACGGCGCGCCTGCCACAATGCAAACGCCAAGGCGGCGATGAACGCGGCCAGGATGGCCGTATGGGCCGCGCCGGGCAGCAGCGGCAAGAGGTCGAACAGGGCGATAACAAGGAACACGCCGATCACCGCCGCCGCCGGCCACAGCGCCGGCCACAGCTGCTCCCACAGCAATGCCAACCGGGCGAGCCCGAGCTTGCGCGCCACGCCGCCCGCCGGCCGTGCACCGCGGCCGGATTCGTTCGCGCTCATCCGGTTGCCTTCCGCATCGTTGCCGCCGGTTCCTGCTGCCATTTGGGCAGAAAATCCTGGGCCAACATTGCGTCATAACTTTGGCGCGGCCGGACGACCGCGTAGGCGTCGCCCCTGACCATGACTTCCGGGACCAGGGGCCGCGAATTGTAGGTCGACGACATCACCGCACCATAGGCGCCGGCGTTGCGAACGACAATCAGGTCGCCGGCACGGAGCGGCGGCAGGAGGCGGGCGAGACCGAGCCGGTCGCCGCTTTCGCACACCGGGCCGACGACATCGGCCTCGGCGCGAGTGGCGCCGCCCGGATCGTCGACGGTGTCGATCGCGTGGTAGGCATCGTACATCGAGGGTCGGACGAGGTCGTTCATCGCCGCATCGACGATGACGAAGGTCCGCGACCCGCCTTGCTTTACGACCAACACCCGGGCCAGCAGCACGCCTGCTTCGGCGACCAGGACGCGGCCCGGCTCGAAGGCGAGCGCGCAGCCGAGATCTCCGACCGTGCGGCGGACGATTGCCGCGTAGTCGTCGAACGCGGGCGGCGCTTCGCCCGCATAGTCGACCCCGAGACCGCCGCCGAGATCGAGATGGTGGATATCGTGGCCGCCGTCGCGCAGTTCGCGTACCAGCTCGGCGAGGGTGGTAAAGGCCGCTTCGTAAGGCGCGAGCTCGGTCAGTTGCGAGCCGATATGAACGGCCAGGCCGACCAGCTCGATCGCCGGCAGGGCGGCCGCGCGCTCTGCCGCGGCGGCGACATCGGCGAAGTCGATGCCGAACTTGTTCTCGCGCAGGCCGGTGGTGATTTTCTCGTGGGTCCGGGCGTCGACATTGGGATTGACCCGGATGGCGATCTCGGCGCTGCGGCCGGCGGCCTGGGCCACTTCGTTCAGCGCCTCGAGCTCGGGGATCGACTCGACATTGATCTGACGGATCCCGGCCTTGAGCGCGAACGACATTTCGGCCGCCGACTTGCCGACGCCGGAGAAGACGATGCGGCGCGGCGGCACCCCGGCCGCGAGGGCACGGCGCAACTCACCCTCGGACACCACGTCGGCGCCGGCGCCGAGATCGGCCAGCGTGCGGATCACGGCGAGGTTCGAATTGGCCTTGACCGCAAAACAGATGAGCTCGGCAACCCCGGACAGTGCCGCCGTGAATTCCCGGTACCGGTCCTCGATCGCGGTCTGCGAATAGCAATAGGCCGGCGTGCCGACCTCGGCGGCGATCCGCGCCAGGGCGACATCCTCGGCCATCATCGCGCCGCCGCGATAGGCGAAGCCGGTCATAGCGGTCGCTCTTCCTGGGGATAGCGGCGTGGGAAGGGCGTTCCCGGCTTGTCCGGCGGCGCCTCGACCGGCCCCTTGACGCCGCAGGCAGCGGCGGCGACGGCGATCCCGCCGAGCATCAGCACCCGGAGCAGGGCGCGCCGGGTCACTGGAATCGCTCCCGCGCCGCGGCGACCGCGGCGCGCACATTGCCGGCGGCGGTACCGCCATAGCTGGTGCGGCTGGCGACCGAGCTTTCCACCGTCAACACGTCGAACACCTCTCCGGTTATGCGCGGCTCGACCGACTGCAGGTCGGTCAGGGGCAGGTCGGCGAGACCGCAATTCGCTTCGTCGGCCAGCCGGACGATCCGCCCGGTGACATGATGCGCATCGCGGAACGGCATGTCGAGCGCGCGGACCAGCCAATCGGCGAGGTCGGTCGCGGTAGCGTGACCGGCATCGGCCATCGCGCGCATCGCCGCGGCGTCGACTTCGAGGTCGCGGATCATGCCGGCGGTGGCCGCGATACACATCGACAGGGTATCGGCGGCGTCGAAAACCGGCTCCTTGTCTTCCTGGAGGTCCTTGGCATAGGCCAGGGCCAGCCCCTTGACCACGGTGATCAGCCCGATCAGGGCGCCGACCACGCGGCCACTCTTGCCACGCACCAGCTCGGCGGCGTCGGGGTTGCGCTTTTGCGGCATGATCGAGCTGCCGGTGGAGAAGGCGTCGGATAGGGTGACGAAGCCGAAGCCCGGCCCCGACCATAGGGTGATCTCCTCGGCGAGGCGCGTCAGATGGGTCGCCGCGATGGCCGCCGCGGCAAGGAACTCGACGGCGAAATCACGCGCCGAAACGGCATCGAGCGAGTTCGCCATCGGCCGCTCGAAGCCGAGCGCGTCGGCGGTCATGTCGCGGTCGATGGGGAAGCTGGTCCCGGCCAAGGCGGCGGCGCCGAGGGGGCATTCGTTGAGGCGCCGAGCGCAATCGGCGAAACGGCCGCGGTCGCGTCCGGTCATTTCGACATAGGCCAACAAGTGATGGCCGAAGGTGACCGGTTGCGCCGGCTGCAGGTGCGTGAAACCGGGCATCACCGTCGCCGCGTGTTCGTCGGCGCGGTCGAGCAATGCGGCCTGCAGGTCGTGCAACTGGGTGTCGAGCGCCGCCGCCGCCTGGCGCACCCAAAGACGGAAATCGGTCGCCACCTGGTCGTTGCGCGAGCGCGCCGTGTGGAGCCGGCCGGCAGTCGGGCCGATGAGGTCGGCGAGCCGGGCCTCGATATTCATATGGATGTCTTCGTGGGCGGTGGAAAACGCGAACTCACCGCTCTCGATCTCGTGAAGAATGGCCTCTAGACCGCGGGCGATGGCGTCCCCATCTTCAGGACTGACGATGCCTTGGCGGACCAGCATTTCGGCATGAGCCTGCGAACCGGCGATGTCCTCGGCATAGAGGCGCCAGTCGAAGCCGATCGAAGCGTTGATTTCGGTCATCGCGGCCGACGGTCCAGCGGCGAAACGGCCGCCCCACAGCGCGCTGGCGGCGGTCGCCGCGGGCGGACCGGAGGCAACCGGATCGGCGTTCTTTTTCCGCTTTGCGGTCATCGGGGCCGGTCCTCTAAGATCGCGAGACGAGCGACAGGGAACAGGAGACACAGAATGGCCAATTGGCTCACTGCCCTGGCATTTGGGGTGATTTTGACCATTCCCGCCGTTCAATCAAGCGCCGAAGCGCTCGATCCCAATAACCTCACGGGTTCGTTCGAGCCATTCGAGGCCATCGATCCGCCGCGCGAGATGCCCAAACTGTCGTTCGTCGACGCCGATGGGCGGAAGCTCGACCTCGGCGATTTCGCCGGCCGCGTGGTCCTGCTCAACCTGTGGGCGACCTGGTGCGCGCCCTGTGTTCGCGAGATGCCCGACCTCGACCAAATGCAAGCGCTGCGCGGCGGCGAAGACTTCGTCGTACTGGCGTTATCCTTCGACCGCAAGGGCGTGCCCCAGGTCGAGCGCTTCTACGAACAGCGCGGCATCGAGCACCTCGGCATCTATGTCGACGACAACATGCGTAGCTTTCGCGCCATCGCCGCGCCGGCGCTGCCGACCAGCTTCATTCTCGACCGCCAAGGCCGTGCCGTCGGTATCCTGGCCGGCCCCGCTGAGTGGAGCTCCGACCAGGCGCTGGCCCTGGTCGATCACTACCTGGGACTCCTCGGCGCCAGCGCACCCCAAGAAGCGGCCGACGCGCCGGCGAACTAAAATCACCGCGGCCTCAGTCGCGCTCGGCGATACGAACCTCGCTGGCAATACGGTCGCTGGGATGCAGCACCAGCGACGCGCCCTCGGCGAGACCGTCGATGATCTCCGCTTCCAGCCCGTTGGCGTGGCCCAGCGTCACCTCACGGAGCCGTGCCCGGCCGTCCTCGGCGACATACACCGACCAGAAGTCGCCGTGGCGGAATAAGGCACTTTGCGGGACTTTCAAAACGTCTTCGTCGTGCCACAAGACGATCCGTACTTCGACGCGATAGCCGTGGCCCAGGCGGGATCGTTGGGCCACCGGATCCTCGAGATCGATGATGACGTTGACGCGTTGTTCCTCGATGCCGAGTGCGGAAACCTTGGTGAAGCCGAACGGCTCTACTCGCCTGACGCGGCCCGCCAGCGGCTCCCCGCCGCCCCATTCCTCAACGAATACGTGCTGGCCCGGACGGACCTTCACCGCGTCGGCGGAGAGCAGGTCGGCGACGATTTCCAGATTTTCCGGATCACCGATCTCGAGCAGCGGCTCTGCGGCTTGGACGACGCCGGCGCTTTCGTGGAACACACGCAACACGCGGCCGCTGACCGGGGCCCGGATCGGCACGCACTTGCAGGGCTCTTCCACGTCCCCGGCGTCGGCCGGCGAAAGCAGGCGGGCGCGCGCCGTTTCGAGCTCGTGCGCGCGCATCTCGAGCGCGGCTTCGGCGGTTTCGACCTCGGCCTGGCGGGTGTCATAGGCGCGCTCGGCGGCATCGTAGGCGCTCTCCGCGATCCACTCCTTGCGCAGCAACTTCTCGGCGCGGTCGCGCTCGATGCCGGCAAAGTCGAGTTCGGCCCGGGCCCGTCTGAGGTCGGCCGCGGCAACCTGGCGGGCGGCTTCGGCCGCGCGCAGCAGCGCCTCGGCCTCGGCGCGGCTGCGCATGTCGAGGAAGCTGGGGGCGACCGGCTCGATCTCGGCGACCACGGTGTCGCCGGCGACGACGACATCGCCGACTTCGGCCTCGATGCGAAGCACCCGACCCATCACCGGCGCCGAGACAACGAACACGTCCTTGACCCGCGTCTCGCCCTCTTCGTCGATGGTGACGACGAGGGGGCCGCGTCCCACCATGGCGATATCGACGAGCACCGGCTGGGGTCGGAAGGCATAGCCAATTCCCGCGGCGACCGCCAGGACCAGCACGCCCCAGACCGAGATTCGCCGCCACCTCCACTTCGCCATCGGTTACTCCCGTGTCTTCAGGACGGCGATCAAATCGAGCCTATCGATCCGCCGCCGTACGATCGCCGCCGAGACCGCGGTCGCCGCCAAGCCGATCAGCATTGCCCATCCGTAGGTCGACGGCAGGATAACCATCGGCACCCGGAACAGCTCGGTTTCGAAGCGGTTCGCGATCAACCATACGAGGCCGTAGCCGGCGGCGCAGCCGAGTGGCAGGGCGACAAATGTCAGCAGCGCGACCTCGCCGAGCAGGATGTAAGAAATATCGGCGCGGCTGAAACCCAAGACGCGAAGCGTGGCGAGTTCACGACCCCGTTCGGAGAGCATGATCCGGGCGCTGTTGTAGACGACGCCGAAGGCCAGGGTGCAGGAGAAGACGACGAAGAAACCGACATAGGTCAGCATCACTTCGCCCATCGTCTCGTTGAAGGTGTTGACGGCCGCGCGGCGCGACAGCACCGCGGACACCTTCGGTTGGTCCTTGAGATTCGCGAACAATGCCGGCGCATGGGCGGGATCGACGGTCAGATGAGCGATGTTGGTCGCCGGCCGCTCCCGCATCAATCGGTTCACGGCGGCCAAGTCCATATAGGCCGGCGTGCCGATATAGGTTTCGAACAGATCGACGACCGGGACTTGGCGGACCGCCCGCCGCCCTTCCAGCACCTCGACCTGGACCGCATCGCCACGCCCGACGCCGAGGATCTCCGCCAGCTTTGTCGACAGCACGAGGCCCTCCGGCGGCACGCGCACGACGTTGCCCGCGGTGTCGTAGAGTACGCTGAGTCGCGCATCGGGCGTGATGCCCTGAATCGATTCGCGATGGGTCCGATTGCCGACGCGGAAGCGGACGCTGACGAACCGCATCGGTTCGGCGTGGCCCACGCCCGGCATTCGCGCGAACTCGCCGATGACCGCGCTCGATTGCGGTTCGACCAGCCCGACCGTCACGTCCTGGTGCTGGGAGCGGAAGAAGTAGAAATCGACCATGCGGTCGATGACGTCGTTCCATTGTAGGGCGGTGATCAGCACCGCCACCGCCGCGGCGATGCCGAAGCTGGTCAGCAAGGAGCGGACCGGCCAGCGCAACACCTGGCGCAAGATGATACGGGTCGGCTGGTCGAGCCAGCGGGCGAAGGCGGACTTGGTGATCCCGGTCCGGCGATAGAGCGGCGGCGCCGGTGGCTGCATCGCTTCGGCCGGCGGCAGTGCAGCGGCGCGTCGCACCGCGCCGATCGTGCCGAATAATGCGGCGGCCAGGCTGACCAGTGCGGCGATGGCGAAGACGTTTGGGCCGGGCCGATAGAGGAGGAACGGGAAACTGAACAATTCGCCATAGGCCTGCACCAGCCAGCGTCCCATCCAGAAACCGGTCACCCAACCGACCGCGATGCCGATCGCGACGATGACGATGACCATCTTGATGTAGAGCCAGGCGACCGCCAGGTTGCCGTAGCCGAACGCCTTGAGCAGGCCGATTTCACCGCGTTCGGTGGCGATCAGGCGCGACATCACCATGTTGGTCAGAAAGGCAGCGACGGCGAGGAAGATCGTTGGCAGGATGCCCGCCATGTTCCGCAGTTGATCGATCTCGTTCATCAGGAACCAGTTCGAGATCTGGTCGTCGCGATCATAGGCGCCGATACCGCCATAGGGCGCGAGCAGCCGGTCGAGCCGATCGATGACATCGGCGGATCCCGTATTGGGCAACAGCGACAAGGCAATGGTGTTGAAGGCGCCATCGAGATCGTAGGCCGAGGCCAGTGCCTCGTGACCCATCCAGATGATGCCGTAAAGCCTATCGTCGGGCATCAGCGAACCGGGGCCGATGGCGTAGGCGAATTCCGGCGATAGCGCGATTCCGACGATCTGCAAGTCGCGCCGGTGACCGTTGAGGATGGCGCGGATTTGGTCGCCCGGCATCAGCCCATGGGCCTCGGCGAAGGGCGCGCTGACGACGATCTCGTCGGCGCGGCCGGGGGCGACCAGGCGTCCCTGGCGGAGGGCGAGCCGGTTGAGAATCGGCGCGCGTCGCTCAGGGATCGAGACGAAGGTGGCGAGCACCGGCTGCTCAACCTCCTCCAGGTCGATGATCGCCAGTTCGGTGATCCGCGCGTCGGCCGCCTGCACGCCGGGGAGCGCGGCAATGCGCCCGACCAGACGCTCCGGCGCGCGCTTCACATTGGCGAAAACATCGGCGAAGCGGTAGCGCTCGTAATAGGCGACCGCGGTCTCGTCGAGCGCCTCGACTGCGGACAGCGACATCACCAGGACGGCGATGCCCGAGGCGATGATAAGGGCGATCGCCAATACCTGCCCGCGCAGCCGCCACAGGTCGCGCAGGAGTTTCCGATCGAGGGCGCTCATCGCCTTACCAGCTCATCTCGCGCGGCGCGCGCTTGGCGGCGTTCGGCCGCTCCTCGACGATGAGGCCGTCGCCGAACAGCAGCACCCGGTCGGCCATTTCGGCGATGATCGCGTTGTGGGTGATCAGTGCCGTCGTCGTGCCCAGCTCACGGTTGACCCGGTCGATCGCCTCGAGCACGAGGATGCCAGTCTCGCTGTCGAGGGCGCCGGTCGGCTCGTCGCAGAGCAGGATATCGGGCTGCTTGGCGATGGCGCGGGCGATGGCGACCCGTTGCTGCTCGCCGCCCGATAGCTGGGCCGGGAAATGGTTCAGCCGGTCGCCCAAATCGACCAGGGCGAGGGCCTCGGCGGGGGCAATCGGCGCCGGCGCGATTTCGGTCACCAGGGCGACGTTCTCGAGCGCGGTCAGGCTGGGGATCAGGTTGTAGAACTGGAAGACGAAGCCGACATGGTCGCGGCGAAAGCGGGTCAGCGCCCCGTCGTCGTAATCGGTAAGCTCCTCGTCCCGGAAGTAGACATGCCCGGAAGTCGGCTTATCGAGGCCGCCGAGGATGTTGAGCAGGGTCGATTTGCCGCTCCCCGACGGGCCAAGCAGAACGACGAGTTCGGATTCGTAAAGCACGAAGTCGAGCCCGCGCAGCGCATGCACCTCGACGTCGCCGGTGCGGTAGACCTTCGTCAGACCCGACGCGGTCAGCGTCGCATGGCGGGCGTCGACCGACGCGGCGGAGTGGCGGGCCGGCACCATCGTGACAAGCCTTCCCTAGCGAAGTTTCCGAATCCCCGCATCTAGCGGCGGCCGCCGGCCGCCTGCATTGACGTATATCATGCAGGGGCGGGCAGATCGGAGGAGCGGGCCATACGGTGCCGCTCCGACAGCTCGCAGCCCTCATGAAACCGGCACGGGAGAGACGCCGCAGGACTCGCGCGGCGTGCAAGGATTACCTGCCGGCCACAGTCAGCGCCGCCACGGATCGAATCGCGGCGGCGGGGTCGAGAACGATGTCGAAATGGCGCCGGGTCGCCCGAAGCGGCAATCGCGCAGGCGACCCGGTTCAGAATGAAGTCGTCTTACAGCGATGCGTCGGCGACCGCTTTGCGCAGGGCGTCGGCGCCGGGATTGCTGACGTCGCGGACGATGGTGATGTCGCTCGACCGCGCCGGCTTGCCGTAATACTGCTCATTATAGGAGGGGCGCGGGCTGACCACCGAACCCTCTACCGTAAGGCCGCCGAACAGGCCCTTGTCGCGCGAGAACAGGAGGATATCGGCGGTCTGCGCCGCCACGCCCGTTCCCACCGGGCCGACGGCGATACTGGCATCGGCGCCCAACTTGACGTCGGTCGACAGGAGCGCGTCCATGCCGCTCTGCGTCATCACCAGCATCAGCACGTTGGAAACCTCGCCGCCGATCTGCAGCCCGAAGGTCACTGCGCCAAGCGAGTAGAACGCGGGATAGCTCCAATCGTCCTTGGTGGCGCCGCGTCCGAGCAGGACGGCGTTGCCGCCGGAGCCGCCGAAGATGAACCCGGCCTTGACCAGGCGCGGGACGATCAGGACGCCCTTGGCCCCACCGATGTGCTGGCGGAACCAAGTCTTGTCGGGGTCGGCGATGAACTCGTTGATCGTTTGGGTCGCCAGATCGACGGTGTTTTGCCGTTTTTCCAGATCGGTCGCGCCCGAACTCAAACAACCAGCGAGAGCGAGCAGGAGTAGGGCGGCGAGACCGCGTTTGGCGTAGTTCAGCATCAATTTATTCCTCTTTTGAAATTTCCGTACCGAATACCTGCGATCCGCCCCGCCGATCCGGGCAGGCACGTTGCCGCCCAACTGTAGCAGACCGGCGGTGGGAAAACAGATGAATCCCTGTTGCCGCCCGGGACGGCCCTAAGTTGCACATTTTCGGATCGTACCCGGATCGGCTACACTCCCTGCCGTCGTCCAGATGCCGGTGATTGAGGAGGATACCATGGCTTCCAAGAAGAAGGCCGCCACCAGGAAATCACCCGGCAAGGCAAAGGCCGTTCAGCTTTGCGAGCTGCCGCCGGTCCCCGACCGCGCCCTGCCCGATGGGCTCGGGCCGCGACGCATGTCGCTCATCCGCGATATCGAGAAGAAGTGGGTAAACGGTACTGCGCTGCAATATCACTTCCTCGACGCACCGAAGGCGTGGAAGGGCAACAACAAGCAAAAAAAGGCGATGCGCGATGCGTTCCGCGAGTGGAAGGACCTCGGCATCGGCCTCCGCTTCGCCGAGGTCGACGATCCGCAAGACGCCGAAATCCGCATCGCCTTCGAGCCCGGCGTGTCGTGGTCCTATGTCGGCCGGGACATCATCGATCTCGTGCCCGACCCCCACGACCGGACAATGAACCTGGGCTGGGACCTGACCACGCTGCACGGCCATGACACGGCGCTTCACGAGATCGGCCATGCGCTCGGCTTCCCCCACGAGCACCAGAATCCCAATTCCGGCATCGTCTGGGACGAAGAAAAGGTCTACCAAACGTTCGCCGGTCCGCCCAACAATTGGAGCCGCAGCAAGACCTTCTTCAACATCATCCGAAAGATCGACGTTTCCGAGGTTGAGGGCTCGGTGTGGGACCAGGACTCGGTCATGCACTATTCGTTTCCATCGGGCCTGATTATCGAGCCGGCGACGTTCAAGAAATTCGCCCTGGTGCCGAAGCCAGGCCTATCTCCGATCGACACCGATCGGGTCAAGGCATTCTACCCGCCGCTCGAGGACGCGGAGCTTCCCGAATTGACCGCCTTCGAATCGACGCCGGTCGCCATCGGCGCCGGCGAACAGCTGAATTTCAGAATCCACCCCGAGGAGAGCCGTCGCTACGTGATCCAGACCTTTGGCGCCTTCGACAGCATCATGGTGCTGTTCGATGACAGCGATGGCGCGCCGGCCTATGTCGCCGGCGACGACGACAGCGGCAGCGATTTCAATGCCCGTATCGAAACGCGCATGGTTCGCGGCCGGCAATACGTCCTGCGGTTGCGGCTTTATTATGCCCTCGCCGCCGGCCAGGGCGCGCTGATGTTGTGGTGAGGCGCGGCGGGCGACGCCCCGGCGGTCAGCGGGTCGGGACCGGGGTGTCGGTGGAATAGTCGTAGAAGCCGCGCCCCGCCTTGCGGCCGATCCAACCGGCCTCGACGTATTTGACGAGCAGCGGGCACGGTCGGTATTTGCTGTCGGCGAGACCGTCATAGAGCACGCTCATGATCGACAGGCAGGTGTCGAGGCCGATGAAATCGGCGAGCTCGAGCGGCCCCATCGGATGGTTGGCGCCGAGTCGCATCGCCTTGTCGATCGAATCGACCGTGCCGACACCCTCGTAAAGCGTGTAGACCGCCTCGTTGATCATCGGCAGCAGGATGCGATTGACGATGAAGGCGGGAAAATCCTCGGCGAGGGCCACCGTCTTGCCCAGCTTGTCGGCCAGGGCGCGGATCTCCTTGTGGGTTTCGTCCGAGGTTGCCAGCCCCCGGATCAACTCGACCAGGGCCATCACCGGCACCGGGTTCATGAAATGCATGCCCATGAATTTTTCCGGCCGGTCGGTGGCCGCGGCGAGACGGGTGATCGAAATCGACGAGGTGTTCGATGCCAGCAGCGCCTCGGGCTTCAGACCCGGGCACAGCGACTTGAGGATGTCGCGTTTCACTTCTTCGTTTTCGGTCGCCGATTCGATGACCACGTCGCAAGCGCCAAAATCATCGAAACCGGTTGTCGTCCCTATCCGGCCAAGGGCGGCGGTAACATCGCCGTCGCCGATAGTGCCGCGTTTGGCTTGCCGCTTGAGATTTTTTTCAATCGATTGCATCGCCTGCTGGAGCCTGGCGTCATCGATATCGGACAAGACGACGTCGAAACCCGCCAGCGCGCAGACATGGGCGATGCCGTTGCCCATCTGACCGGCGCCGATCACCCCGATTTTCTCTATCATGGCTCGATTACCCAGATGCTGTCGTTGCCGTCCAACCGGCTATTTGTTGAGCTCCGCCTCGAGTTCCGGCAACGCCTTGAAAAGGTCCGCGACTAGGCCGTAATCGGCGACCTGGAAGATCGGCGCTTCCTCGTCCTTGTTGATGGCGACGATAACCTTGCTGTCCTTCATGCCGGCGAGGTGCTGGATCGCTCCCGAAATACCGACGGCGATATAAAGATCGGGCGCGACCACTTTACCGGTTTGGCCGACTTGGTAGTCGTTGGGCACGAAGCCGGCATCGACCGCGGCCCGCGACGCGCCGATCGCCGCGCCGAGCCTGTCGGCGATTCCGTCAAGCAGGCTGAAATTGTCGCCGCTTTGCATGCCGCGGCCGCCGGAGATCACGATCCGTGCGGTCGTGAGCTCGGGGCGCACCGATTCGGTGAGCTCCTGGCCGAGGAATGAGGATAGTCCCGCATCGCCTGCGCCGTCGATCGCCGCCACCGTCGCCGCACCGCCGTCCGCGGCGGCCGGCTCGAAGGCGGTGCCGCGGACCGAGATGATTTTGACCGCGTCGGTCGATTGTACGGTGGCCAAGGCATTGCCGGCATAGATCGGACGGACGAACGTATCCGGTGCCTCGACGGCGATGATCTCGGAGATCATCTGGGTGTCGAGCAGGGCCGCGGCGCGCGGCAGGACGTTCTTGCCGGAGGTGGTCGCGGCGGCCAGGACATGGCTATAATTGGGCGCCAGCTCGACTACCAGCGGCGCCAGATTCTCGGCCAGCCGGTGCCCGTAATGGGCGCCGTCGGCGACCAAGACCTTGGCGATGCCCGCGACCTTGGCGGCTTCTTCCGCGGCGCCGGCGCAATTCTCTCCGGCGACCAGGATGTCGATGTCGCCGCCGATCTGCCGCGCCGCGGTAACCGCGTTCAGCGTCGCCGGCGACAGGGACGCATTGTCGTGTTCCGCGAGGACGAGAATGCCCATCAGATCACCTTCGCATCGTTGCGGAGTTTATCGACCAGTTCGGCCGCGCTTTCGACCTTGATGCCGGCCTCGCGCTTGGGCGGCTCTCCGACTTTGAGAGTCTTCAGCCGCGGCGCCACGTCGACGCCCAAATCCGCCGGGGTCAAGACGTCGATCGGCTTCTTCTTCGCTTTCATGATGTTGGGCAGCGAGGCGTAGCGCGGCTCGTTGAGGCGGAGGTCGGTGGTGATGATGCACGGCATCTTGAGCGACACTGTTTCGAGACCGCCGTCGACCTCGCGGGTCACCTTGGCGGTATCGCCTTCGATCACGACCTTGGAGGCGAAGGTACCCTGCGCCCAGCCCAGCAGCGCCGCCAGCATCTGGCCGGTCTGATTCGAATCGTCATCGATGGCCTGCTTGCCGAGGATGACCAGTGACGGGCCTTCCTTGTCGACGATCGCCTTGAGCAATTTGGCCACCGCGAGCGGCTGCAATTCATCGTCGGTATGCACCAAGATGCCGCGGTCGGCGCCCATCGCGAGCGCCGTGCGAATCGTTTCCTGGCACTGCTGGATACCGAGCGAGATGGCAATGACCTCTTCGGCCACGCCGGCTTCCCTGAGGCGTATCGCCTCCTCGACGCCGATTTCGTCGAATGGGTTCATCGACATCTTGACGTTGGCCGTCTCGACGCCGGAGCCATCGGGTTTGACGCGGATCTTGACGTTGTAGTCGATCAGCCGCTTGACCGGAACGAGGACTTTCATCTCCCGCCTCTACGCAATTTCCTCGATTGTACTGGAAAAGGACGCCACCGGAGCCCCAAACGCGCGCGTCCCAGCAGCCTTTTCGCGGGTGCACAATAAGTCGATGACAAATGCGTGTCAATCAACGGCGGGCCGATTTTCAAGCCGTCGAATCGCCTCTGTCCGGCGCCGCCGCGATGGCTATAATCGTCCCCTTCGAACGCGGCGTGGGAAGCGAATGGTGATAACGAAAAGCAGACGGCCCGGCCGGTGAAGGGACCTCCTCCTCCGGTCGTCAGCGACGCGCTGGCGATGATCGGCGGCACACCCGTGGTCGAGTTCAAGAACCTCGATACCGGACCCTGTCGGCTGTTCGGCAAGCTCGAACAATACAACCCGGGCGGCTCGATCAAGGACCGCATCGCCATGACCATGGTCGAGGGCGCCGAACGGGAGGAAAAAATCAAGCCGGGTGGCACCTTGGTCGAGGCGACGTCGGGCAATACCGGCGTGGGGCTGGCGCTGGTGGCGGCGCTCAAGGGCTACCGCATGGTCATCGTCATCCCCGACAAGATGAGCCAGGAGAAGATTCAGCACCTTCGCGCGTTTGGCGCCGAGGTCATCGTGACGCGCTCGGATGTGCCGCCCGGACACCCCGAAAACTATCAAACCATGGCGCGACGTATCGCCGATGAGACGGAGAACGCGTTCTACGTCTATCAACACGGCAACGTACATAACCCGCGGGCGCACGAAAAAGGCACCGGGCCGGAGATCTGGGCCCAGATGGATCACGATATCGATGCCCTCGTCCTCGGTGTTGGCACCGGTGGGACGCTGACCGGTCTCGGCCGGTATTTTCGGGGCGTTCAGCCGGATATCGAAGTCGTGCTGGCCGACCCCGTTGGCTCGATCCTGGTCGACTATGTCGAAACCGGGGAGCTGATCGAGCCGGGGGCGTGGCTGGTCGAGGGTATCGGCGAAGACGACCTGCCGCCGATCGGCGATCTGTCCCTGATCGACAAGGCCTACCGGGTCAGCGATGCCGAAAGCTTCGCGGCGGCGCGCGAACTGGTCCGCAAAGAGGGTGTGCTGGGCGGTTCGTCGACCGGTACCTTGGTCTCGGCGGCGCTGCGCTATTGCCGCGAGCAGAGCGAACCGAAACGCGTCGTCGTCATCATTCCCGATCGCGGCGACAAGTACCTGTCCAAAATGTACAACGATTATTGGATGCTCGATCAGGGCTTCGTCAAGCGCGAGCAGGAAGGCAATCTGTGCGACCTCATCGCACGCCGGCACGAGGGCCACGAGGACTTTACCGTCACCCCGGACGATACTTTGCTCGCCGCCTACGGACGGATGAAACTGTACAACGTGTCTCAGCTGCCGGTGTTCGAGGACGGCGCGATCGTTGGCATCATCGATGAAATGGACCTGCTGAGCGCGGTGTTCGGCCACGAACGGGATTTCGCCAAGCCGCTGCGCGATTCGATGACGACGCGGCTCGAGACCTTGCAATGCAGCGCGCCGCTCGGCGACCTGGTGGCGTTGCTGCGCGACGGTTATGTCGCGCTCATTTTCCAGGGCGATGCCTATCGCGGATTGGTCACCCGCATCGATTTGCTCAACTACCTGCGCCGCCGCGCGCAGTAGCCGCCAAACGCGTCGCCGACGTCACCGGTTGGCGCCCGGTCGCCACAGCACATCGCCGCGGCCGTCTTCGTTGAGGTGGCGCGACAGCACGAACAGGTGGTCCGACAAACGGTTGATGTATTGCAGCGCGTAGGCATTGACCGGCTCGCTGGTGGCGAGTTCCGTCATCAGCCGCTCGGCGCGCCGAACGATGGTGCGTGCCGCATGGACGTGGGCCGCCGCCGCGCTGCCGCCGGGTAGAATGAACGAACTCAGCGGTTCGAGTGCGGCGTTCATGTCGTCGATCTCGTGTTCCAAACGCTCGACCTGGGCGGCCGAGATGCGCAGCGCCTTGGCGGACTTGTCCGACCCGTCGTCGGGCACACAAAGGTCGGCGCCGAGATCGAACAGATCGTCCTGGATCCGCCGCAGCAAAGCGTCGGTGTCGCCGCCGGTGTGGAGACGGGCGAGCCCGACGGCCGCATTGGCTTCGTCGGTGGTGCCGTAGGCGGCGACCCGCGGGTCGTGTTTGGCGACCCGCGCGCCCATGCCGAGGGAGGTTTCACCGCCGTCGCCGCCGCGGGTATAGATTTTGTCGAGCTTGACCATGCTGCGCCCTTTCGTTGAGTGGCGAGACTCGCCTGTTCCCGTGCCGGGGAATAATGCATAAGTCTCGGCGCTAGCGCGACCATGTCGAGTATGCCGCTTGATGCACGCGGATCAGAAACGGTTTCGGGCAATTGGCGCCGACCGCGTTGCGGTTGCGATTCTCATCGCATGCGTTCTGCTGGTCACCTGGACCAACATCGACCGGCGCTCGGTTTTCGATCTGAGCGGTCAATTTACCGACATCGCCTTTAACCTGGCGACCACCGGCAGCTTCGCCTGGCGTGCCACCGATGACGGCGAGGCGCAGCCGACGATCATCCGCGAACCTGCCTATCCGGCATATTTGGCAATAGGCATGGCGGCTCTGCTCGGGGCGCCGCCGCCCGATATCGCGTGCCTGCTCGAATCTCCGTCGAGCTGTCCGGACCTCCGGGACGGGCTCGTTTTCATGCACATGTTCCTGCTCGTCGCCATCGCGCTGCTGATTTACGCGGCGGCGGTATGGCTCTGCGGTCGCGGCTGGTTGGCGGTATTGGCCGTGGCCCTGTTTCTTTTCCAAGGCAACGCGATCTTTTATGCCGCGGCGACCTTCGTATCCGAACCCTTGGCCACCCTCTTGTTGACCGCCCATGCCTTCGCGATCGCATTGCTGGCGCAGAATCCCGGCCGCCGCTGGGTCGCGATCGTGGCCGGGGTCAGCCTCGGCCTCCTGGTGCTGACCAAGGCGATCTTCCTATTCTATATTTTCGGCGGCCTCGCCATTCTCATTGCGATGACGTTTTTCAGCCGCGGTCGCCACAGCGCCGCGTTCGTTCCGCTCTCCTGGATCGTCTTGATCGCGCTCGCCATGGCCTCGGCATGGGTGGCGCGCAATATCGTCGTCGTCGATACGGTCCAATTCACCCAGCGCGGCCATGGATTGCTGTTGCGCCGCGCCGAATACGACATGATGACCTGGGACGAGGCGTTCGCCGGATTGGTCTATTACGCGCCCTATGTCGGCGAGGACCTGGCCGCCGCCTATCTCGAGCCCGGCCAATACGAAATGCTGTCGACCCACAACGTCGACGGTTATCACGTGCGCATCAAATATGACCGCGGCGTGGTCAATGCGCGTCAGCAGGCCAACATCGATGCTCTGGGCGGGCGCTATCGCAACCTGGTCAAGATGCTGACGCCGCTGCAGGTGATGGCGGAGAACCCGGTCAAGCACGTCGCCGTGTCCGGGCTGTTGATGTGGCGGGGGATGGCCTACGAAACCGCCGGAAAATGGACTGGGATCGATGCCGTCGATCGGCGAATCGGTTTCGCCGCCCGAATGTTCTCGGTGTTGCTGTTGCCGGCGATGGTGTGGGCCGCGATCAGGGCCTGGCGCCGACGCCGCCGGCCGGTCCTCGTCTTTCTGCTGCCGTCGCTCTACGTCGTCGTCAGCCACGCTTTGATCACCGACAACGTGCCCCGGCACATCGAGCCGACGATCCCGTGCGCCATCGTTGCGCTGTGCTGGTTGATCCGCGACACGACCGCGATCCGTGGTGAGAAACCCGGGCTAGCTGCGATTGACCAGCCATAGCAACACCAGCAGCAGGACGACGGTGGCTTGCAGGCCGACCCTCCAGCGCATGAAGTGATTGCCGTACTTGCGGTTGAAGTCACCGCCACGAAACATCGATACCACGCCGATCAACAGCGCGGCGACGACACCCGCCAAGGCAATGTAGATCAGGATTTCGAGAATTTCCGCTACCGCCATCCGGGATGTATAGACTCGACCCCTTGACCGGCCTAGAGCCTTATCGAATCATACGGGATCAATTCTGTTGCGGTTTGGGCGTGCCAGGCCGCAAGGCGCCGTCCGAAACGCGATGCCGAAGCATCGGGTGAGGGCGGCAACGCCGCGGATGGCCGCCCAAACGCAACCCCGTCGGGCCGCGGCCTTTTTCGCCATGACGGCGTCAACCGCCTTGACCGGATGCGGGATACGCTCTGCGGCGCTTTCCTGGTCACGGCGAAAAATGC
This sequence comes from Alphaproteobacteria bacterium, assembly GCA_024244705.1. Classification (NCBI taxonomy): domain Bacteria; kingdom Pseudomonadati; phylum Pseudomonadota; class Alphaproteobacteria; species Alphaproteobacteria bacterium. The sequence goes on along the minus strand of JAAEOK010000056.1, from coordinate 2,509 downwards.
CGGCGGCAGAATGGTTCCGTATGATTCGATAAGGCTCTCGTCCGGAATTCGTTTGCCCGTCGGATTCCCTGGGCGCTAGGTTCAGGGGGATTGCACCGCTGCTGACGGCCAATGAACAAATGGGTGCCGAAACGGACGTGACATCGCAGGGGCCGGGGCCGGCCGGGACGAAACCGCCGTCCGCCGACCAGGATCGCGGCAACAAGTCGATCGTCCGACAGATGTGGCGCTCGCTCGCAATGCTGCTCGTCGTGCTGGTGGTCAGCGCCATCGTGTCCGGTTATTTGCTTCTTGGCATCGTCAACATCGTGCGCCAGATCATCGAGGTTGAGGATCCTTTGGAGCGGGCGGCCTTGGAGATGGAAATCAACGCCGGCGAGGCGACCTACTCGATACTCAACTACGTCACCCATCCGGATCCGCGTCAAATCGATCGGTTCGAAGATTCGAACATGGATTTCGCCCGCTACGCCGAACAGTTTTCTACCCTGACGAAAGGCGGTCCCGACGAGGCTCTCGGAGATTCGGTTCTTGCGCTGCAGCGCGCTTACCAGCAGTCCGGAGAGGAGATCATCGCCACGGTCGCCAAACGAACCGCCGATCTGACGACCGTGCGTCAGAAGATTAGGGAGATCGATGCGCTGATCGACGACACGCTGCAGCCGGGCTTCGAACGGTCGGACCCGGATCACGTGACGAAACTCGCTGCGGCTTTGGAGATGGAGATCAACACCGACGAGGCCTTCGCCGCGGTCGAGAGTTATATGCACGAACCGGACGAAGAGCAGCGACGCGAGTTCGAAGACGCGATGTCCGATTTCCAGCGCTTCGAATCGCAATATCGGACGACCCCCATGTCGAGCGCCGAGACCAACGTCCTGGACCATATCAGCGCGGAGTTCGCCGCCGCGGCCGCCCTGGGTACGGTGATGATTCAGCAGACCGATCACTTGAACGATACGCTGGCCCGTTTCCGGGGCGAGATCGAGGAATTCGACGACGTCATGGACGATCACGTCCAGATGGTCGTCCTCGATCGTAAGATGACGGCCCATGCCCAGACCCAGGGCGCCAGTTGGACGGCCCTCCTGGTCATCCTGGTGATGGCCCTATTCATCCTCGCCGTCGTCGGGCTGTCGACTTGGGTCACGACGCGAAAGATCGTTCGCTCGTTTTGGCTGCTTGTATTCGGTATCGATCAATACGCGGAAGGCAATTTGGATCACCGCATTGAGATCAAGGCCGACGACGAACTCGGCAAGCTCGGTCTTGCCTTCAACAAGATGGTCGAACAACGAAAGGCGGCGATCGACGCGCTCGACGAAAAGAACCGGGTGCTGGCCGAACTGTCATCGAAATTGTCGAAGTACCTGTCACCTCAGGTTTACGAGTCGATCTTCCGCGGCGAGCAGGAGGTGGCGATTTCGACCACGCGCAAGAAGCTCACGGTCTTTTTTTCCGATATCAAGGATTTCACCGCCACCACCGACGATCTCGAGCCCGAGGAACTGGCGTATCTGCTCAACGATTATCTGACCGAGATGTCCGAAATCGCACTCGCTCACGGCGCCACCATCGACAAATACGTCGGCGATGCCATGCTTCTGTTCTTCGGCGACCCGACGACGAAGGGTGTGCAGGAGGACGCGCTGGCCTGCGTGCGCATGGCGATCGCGATGCAGCGCTGCATGGTGGGCGTGCGGGCGAAATGGCGGGACCGCGGCCTCGAGCGGCGGTTTCACGTGCGCATCGGCATCAACACAGGCTTTTGCAATGTCGGCAATTTCGGCAGCGAGGAGCGCATGGATTACACCATCATCGGCGGCGAAGTGAACCTCGCCGCGCGCCTCGAAGGCGCGGCCCCGGTCGATGGCATCATGATGGCCCACGAAACCCACGCCTTGGTCAAGAACGAGATTGCCGCCGAAGAGCAGGAGCCGATCACGGTCAAGGGCTTTCCCCATCCGGTGCGAACCTATGCGGTAACCGGCATCTATGACGACATCGATTCGGGACCATCGTTTATTCATGCCGAGAGCGAGGCCTTGCGTTTGCATGTCGACCTCAACAAGCTCGACGCCGAGGGTCGCCGCGCCGCCGCCGATGAATTGGAGCGCCAAGCCGCACGACTGCGCGAAGAAACGGACGAATAGAGGGGGAGCCACGCGGCTCCGGAGGGGTTTCGATGAGCGAACCGAAAACGCATAGTTACAGCGCGACCATCACCTGGGACGGTCCGGGCGATACGCCGGGCTTCGACTACGAGACCTATTCGCGGGCTTACCGCACCGAGATCGACGGCAAGCCGGCGATCCCTGGATCTTCGGACCCGTCGTTCCGCGGCGACAGCGGCCGTCACAATCCCGAAGACTTATACCAAGTCTCTGTGAGTGGGACTCATATAGGGGCTTTCCGGAACGGTGTTTTTCTGATTCAAGATGGCAAACGGATGGAGGTTTGCCATGGGTTCTCCGGTTTCACTTCGAGACGATTTTGGTGCGGCCGGACT
>JAAEOK010000055.1 GCA_024244705.1 Alphaproteobacteria bacterium | reverse complement strand
CTGGCCGCTGGGGCCACCCCACGGCAAAACCGGCCATAGAGGTGATCACCGACTCGAGTGCCGATTCAAAACCGGCCATAGAGGTGATCACCGACTCGAGTGCCGATTCAAAACCGGCCATAGAGGTGATCACCGACTCCACGCCGCCGCCGGTGCCCGGTCGCAGCCCCACGGCGAGCGCCTGCGAGCCTCACCGGGAGTGGATCGAGATTGCGGTCCGGCACGGCCGCGACGCCATGGCGATCTGGCAGGACATGGTCGACGACTACGGGTTCACCCACAGCTACCAGAGTGTGCGCCGGTTCACCGTGAAGCTGCGGGGAGAGCAGGCCGTCGAGGCGCACCCGGTGATCGAGACGGCACCCGGCGAAGAAGGCCAGGTCGACTACGGCGATGGCCCCATGGTGCGTGACCCCGCGACGGGCAAGTACCGCCGGATGCGGATGTTCGTGTTCACGCTCGGTTGCAGCCGCAAGAGTGTTCGGCTGCTGACGTTCCGGTCGAGTTCGCAGATCTGGGCCGAGCTTCACGAGCGGGCCTTCCGCCGCCTGGGCGGAGCGCCTCGGGTCGTCGTGCTCGACAACCTGAAGGAAGGGGTCATCAAGCCCGACGTCTACGACCCGATGCTCAACCCCGTCTACCGCGACATGCTGTCGCACTACGGCGTGACGGCACTTCCGTGCCGGGTGCGCGATCCGAATCGCAAGGGCAAGGTCGAGTCGGGCGTGAACCACGCACAGCGCAAGCTCAAGGGGCTCCGCTTCGAGAGTGCGAAAGAGGCGCAGGCCTACCTCGATCGCTGGGAGAGGAACTGGGCCGATACGCGGATCCACGGAACGACGAAGCGCCAGGTGGCGGCCATGTTCGCGGAGGAGAAGCCGCACCTGTTGCCGCTCCCGGTTGAGCCCTTCCGGTATTACCAGTTCGGCCACCGCACCGTGCATCTCGACGGCGCCGTGGAGGTCGATGGAGCCTACTACCACCTTCCGCCCGGATGGATCGGTCAGCGGCTTCAGGTGCAGTGGGATGGGCTTCACGTTCGCATCCTCGACCCGAAGACCGGCGAGCTGCTCCGCGAGCACGTACGCCAGAAGAAGGGCTATCACCGGATGCGGGACGAGGATTGTCCCGCAAAGACGCCCGAGAGCACGGTACGGCTGCTCTCGCGGGCAAGCACCGCAGGCGAGTCGGTCGGCCTCGTGTGCCAGGCCATCCATGCCGAGCAGGGCGAGACCGGGGTGCGTCGCATCCTCGGCGTGCTCTCGCTCGTAAAGAAGCATGGCCCCGCGCCCGTCGAGGAGGCTTGCCGCACGGCGCTCGATGCCGAGGCCCCGAACTACCGGTTCGTCCGTCGCAGCGTGGAGCGCCAGCAGGCTCAGCTCCCCCTCAAGCTCACCCAGGTGGACCCGCTGATCCGCGCGCTCACCGAGTACCGCGATCTGATCGATCGCCGATGTGAAGGAGACCCCTCGTGAACCTAACTGAACTCGACCACGCCCTGCGCAAGCTGCGGCTCTCGGGCATGGCCGACAGCCTCGAAATCCGACTCCTCGAAGCTCAGACCGAGAGCCAGGCGCCGATCGACACCGTGTCGGTACTCGTCGGCGACGAGCTCGTGCGGCGACAAGATCGCTTGCTTGCTCGGCGCATCAAGACCGCGCGCTTCCGCGATGCAAACCGCTCGCTCGACACCTTCGACTTCGCCTTCAACCCGAAGATCCCGAAGAAGCTCGTGTTCGAGCTCGCCACGGCTCGCTTCGTCAGCCAGTGCGAGGACGTCTTGCTGCTGGGCCCGCCCGGAACCGGAAAGAGTCACCTCGTCCAGGCGATCGGGCTTGCCGCGATCGGGCAAGGCCACCGCGTGCTCTACCGCGAGGCCCACGTGCTGATCGAAGAGCTGATGGACGCCACCCTCGACGAACGGCGAAAGAAGTTCATGAGCGATCTGACCTCGGTACCGCTGCTCATCATCGACGACCTAGGGATGCGGAAGCTCCCGGCCCATGCCGCAGAGGATCTCCTGGAGATCATCATGCGCCGCTACGAGCGCACCAGCACGATCCTCACCTCCAACCGCCCCATCGAAGACTGGGGCAAGCTGCTCGGCGACACGGCGGCCGTCACCGCCATGCTCGATCGGCTCCTTCACCACGCCCACTTCCTGAAATGCGGACCCCGGAGCTGGCGATCCCGAGAGAAGGCCACCTTGAAAAACACACCCACAAAGGGCTAATCACACCACACCTGTCTTGGGCGGCTCCCTATGGCCGCTTTTCAGACGTTCACGTATGGCCGGTTTTGAGGTGTTCACCGAGG
>JAAEOK010000054.1 GCA_024244705.1 Alphaproteobacteria bacterium | reverse complement strand
CGCGTCTTCAACTCATACGACGACATCGTCGACCACTGCTGTGACGCCTGGAACAAGCTCATCGATCAGCCCTGGAAAATCATGTCGATCGGACACAGGCAATGGGCACATAGGTCATGATCAACGGGATTTGGTATAAGAATGTTGCGCGCCAATCGCAGTAGTCTCGATGATAGTGTGGGCGGGATTTTTTCAAGAAAACACCAATTGGAATCTGCGAAAAACAATCTGAAACTGGTTTCAAAGGCTTCTAGTCAACGTTACTTGCAGCTCAATAAGCGCTCTCTCTGTTTGGCACTGCAACCAACTATGCCGAAACTCAGATACAGGTACCGTAATCGCGTCGGCGGAGATGTAGCTTATTCGAGAACCTACCTAACATTCGGCAAGAAGAGCTCTGTGAATCTGCACAGGCTGCTCGATTGGACGAAATGTCGGGTCGACAATCTTGCTCTCTCCTAGCCAATCGGGGCGTAGCTATTCGATGCGGCGGCATGAGCGGGCGGATTTCACAAGAATATACCTGCTCCAACTTTACTCCGGCACAATTCCGAATTGGGGCGAAGACATGGGTCGCGGTTCGATGTAATTGATGGTAAGCCGCATTGTGGACGAGGGTGAGCCGTGTCCCTCTGATCAACGACGAGCGCTGCTCCATGGGTGCGAAAATCGGACTTATCGTCAACCCGATCGCGGGGATGGGCGGCAAGGTCGGGCTCAAGGGAACCGATGGCAATGACATTCTGTCGCGGGCACGGGAACTTGGAGCCGAGCCCATCGCCCATGAACGCGCTGGGGTTGCGCTGTCCGCATTGGCTGTCGATCGGGATCGGCTTGAGATTCTCACCTACGATGGCGTCATGGGGGCCGACGACGTACTCGCCGCTAACCTCGGACCGATCGTGGTTGGCCAAGCCGCGACCGCCGAGTCTCGCGCGACGGACACGCAAAGTGCGGTAGAGGCCATGTGCGAGCATGGCGTCGATTTGATCCTATTTGCCGGTGGCGACGGCACCGCGCGCGATATCTTCGAAATTGTCTCCAACCGGGTCCCGATTCTTGGCATTCCGACCGGCGTAAAAATGCACTCCGCAGTATTCTCGACCGGGCCGGGATGCGCCGGGCGACTCGCGGCGGCCTATGTTCTGGGTCGCGACCCTCATATCCGATTGGTTGACGCCGAGGTGATGGACATTGACGAGGATGCACAGCGTCGCAATCGTCTGTCGGCGCGCCTCTACGGCCACGCCAAGGTTCCCTATGAGCGAAAAATGATGCAGCACGCCAAGGCGACGGCGACGGCGACGGCGGATGCCGATCTCGGGGCGCTCGCGGCCGACATCGCGAACGGCATGGAAGGGGGAGCTGCCTATATCTTCGGGCCGGGCGGGTCGACCCACCGGATCCTCGACCATTTGCGGCTCGACGGTACCTTGCTGGGCGTCGATGTCGTCCGCGACGGCGCCCTGATCGGTCGCGACGCGTCCGAGGCGGAGCTGTTGTCGCTGCTCGACGGCGGGCCAGCCAGGATCGTGACCGGCGTCATAGGCGGCCAGGGATTCGTTTTTGGCCGCGGCAACCAGCAGATCAGCGGCGAGGTGATCCGACGGGTCGGCACCGAGAACGTCATCGTCGTCGCGAGCGCCGAGAAACTGATCGCGTTGAAGACCGATCGGTTGCTTGTCGATACGGGGGATGACGAGATCGATGCTGCGCTCGCCGGTTTCAGGCCCGTCCACACCGCGCCCGGCCGAACGATGATGCTCGAGGTCGTGGCCGCCTGACCGCATTGAATGATGACGCCGGCGGTGCAAAGATCGCCGTCCGCCGGTGCCGCATCGGTGCGGCCGACAGCTCCGCAGGAGGGATCGTCCTGAAATCGAACGCCACCCTGGCCCATCCCCATATGGCCAATTCGGTCGCCGACATCAAACAGGCCATGCTCGATGACATCGGCGCCAAGGAAATCGAGGAGCTGTTCGAGCAGATCCCCGAGGATCACCGCCTCAAAGACGAGCTCCGCCTGCCCAAGGCCCTACGCTCCGAGGCCGAGCTCAAACGGCACCTGCTCGACCTGCTGTCCAAGACCGGGAGCTGCGAGGAGAACCTCAGCTTTCTCGGCGCCGGCTGTTGGCAACATCACGTGCCCGCCGTTTGCGACGAGATTACCGGCCGGGCCGAGTTCCTGACCAACGTCTGGGGGTCACCGTCCTCCGACCACGGCCGCAATCAGGCTTGGTTCGAGTATTGCAGCCAGATCGGCGAACTCGTGCAAATGGATATGGTCGGCCTGCCGGTCTATTCCTATGGCTGCGCCGCCGGACATGCGATCCGGATGGCATCGCGCATCACCGGCCGGCACCGGGTCCTGGTGCCCGGGCTCAGCGACCCCGAGCGCTTGTCGGTCATCCGCAACTATTGTGAGCCCGAGGAGATGGCGAGCCATATCGCCGTCGTCCCGATCGACTACGATGTGGCGACCGGACTGCTCGACCTCGACGACCTCCGGGCGAAAATCTCGGACGAGACGGCGGCGGTCTATTTCGAGAACCCGTCCTACGCCGGGGTGATCGAGCGGCAGGGCGCCGCGATCGCCGAGATCGCGCGGGCCAGCGGAGCCGAAACCATTGTCGGCGTCGATCCCATCAGCCTCGGCGTAATCAAGGCCCCGGCCGATTACGGGGCGGACATCGTCGTCGGCACGACTCAGCCGCTCGGCGTTCACATGAATACCGGCGGCGGTGTCGGTGGTTTCATCGCCTCGCGCGACGAAGAGAAATATGTTCGTGAATACAATACGTTGAACATCTCGATTACCGAGACCGAAAAAGACGGGCAATACGGCTTCGGGCTCAGTTGCGCCCACCAAACGTCTTACGGCATGCGCGAGAAGGGCAAGGACTGGACCGGCAACTCGACCTACCTGTGGGCAATCGCCGGTGCGGTTTACATGTCACTTCTCGGTCCCGACGGCTTCCGCGAGGTCGGCCGGCTGATCCTGCAGCGAGCGCACTATGCCGCCGCCGTGCTCGCTCGGGTACCCGGGTTGCGGATCGGGTTCCCGTCCGGCTTCTTCAAGGAATTCGTCGTCCGATTCGACGACACCGGGCGCACCGTCGACGAGGTCAACGGGCGCCTGCGCGAACGCGGCATCTTTGGCGGCAAGGACCTTTCCGCCGAGTTCCCCGAGCTCGGGCAATGCGCGCTCTATTGCATCACCGAGATCCACACCAAGGGCGACATCGACCGTCTCGCCAACGAATTACGGGAGGTTCTGCGATGAGCGGGAACATGCGATTGCGGGAATACCACGCCGCGGTCTGGGATGAGCCCGTGGTCATGGAATTGGGCCACCCCGGCCGCCGCGGCATCGTCTTCGGCGAGGCCGAAGAGGAAGTACGCGAAGCGGTCGGCGACGCGATGGATTTGGTCCCCGCGGACATGCGCCGCGAGGCGCCGCCGGCGCTTCCGGAACTGTCCGAGCCCGAAGTCCAGCGTCACTACTTGCACCTCTCGCAAGAGACCCTGGGCATGATGGGGGTCAGCCTGTTCGGCACCTGCACGATGAAGTACAACTCACGGCTCAACGAAGCGATTGCCGCCCGGCCGGAGGTCGCCGAAGCGCATCCCCATCAGCACGAAACCACCCTCCAGGGCACGCTCGAAATCCTCCACAATTTCGACCTCATCCTGCGCGAGCTGTCGGGCATGGATCAGTTCGTCTTTCAAGCCGGCGGCGGCGCCGACGCGGCCTATACCCATGTCTGCATGACCCGCGCCTATCACCAGTCCAGGGGCGAGCTGGCCCAGCGCGACGAAATCGTCACCTCGATTCAGGCCCATCCCTGCAATGCGGCGACCGCGGCGGCGGCCGGGTTCAAGGTCGTGACGCTGATGCTCGGGGAGAACGGGTACCCGGCGCTTGACGCCCTCAAGGCCGCGGTCTCGGAACGTACCGCGGCGCTGCTGATCAACAATCCGGACGACATGGGGATCTACAACCCCGAGATTAAGGAGTGGGTCCGCGTCGTTCACGACGCCGGCGGCCTGTGCTTCTACGATCATGCCAATTTCAACGGCGTGATGAGCAAGCTGCGCGCCGGCGAACTCGGCTTCGACGCCTGCATGTACATGCTGCACAAGACCTTCGGCGCGCCCAAGGCCGGCGGCGGGCCGGCGGTCGGCGCCTATGGCTGCAGCGCCGAGCTGGCGCCGTTCCTGCCCGGCCCGGTGATCACGCGCGATAGCGACGGCTACCATCTCGACGACGATCGGCCGCAGAGCATCGGCCGCGTGCGCGAGTTCTGGGGCAACGTTCCCCAAGTCATCAAGGCGTATTCGTGGACCCGGGCCATGGGCGGCGACGGCATCGCCGAGGCCGCCGATCTCTCGGTCATTGCCAACAATTACATGGAAAAGCGTCTGCTCGCGATCCCCGGCGTGACCAAGTCCCATCCCCATCTCACCCAACGCCGCATGGAGATGACCCGCTACAGCCTGGAGACGCTCACCGAGGAGACGGGCGTGACGACAATCGACGTCGCCAACCGGATGGTCGATTTCGGTATCGACGCGTACTGGCTGGCGCACGAGCCGTGGATCGTTCCCGAGCCGTTCACCCCCGAGCCCGGCGAGATGTATTCGAAAGAAGACCTCGACCTCTGGATCGACGTCTTGGCTCATGTCTGCGAGGAGGCCCGCACGAACCCGGATATCGTCAAGACCGCGCCCCACAATCAGGCCATCGCCAAGATCAAGGCGGAACCGCTCGAAGATCCGGAAAAATGGGCCATGACCTGGCGCGCATATCGGCGCAAACACGGCGGTCCGGCGGCCTAGGCCCTGCGTTCCGGTTTTCCCCCGATGCGAAAACGTTGACCTAGTGGAACGGTTCGGGCGAAAATCGGCAGAGCGGAGGCCTCGCCACGTCGGTGCACGTGGCCTTTTGCCGAACAATCAGATAACTCGGCGGCGCCGAACTCCAGGGCCGCCCCAGTGGGAGGAGTACACCATGTTCAAACGCCTGATCTCGCTATGCGCCGTTGCGGCGATGGCGATGTTCGCGGTTTCGACCGCCGCCGACGCCCGCACGCTCGATGAGATTCTCGAGGACGGCACCATTCGCATCGGGATCAACCCGAACTTCCCGCCCAACAGTTCGCGCGATTCGGCGGGCGAGTGGGTCGGCTTCGACATCGAGATCGGCAACAAGATCGCCGAGATGATGAAGGTCGAGGTCGAATGGGTACCGACCGAGACCCCGCAGCGGGTGCCGTTCCTGGTCGCCGACAAGATCGATATCTCGCTCGGCGCCCTGACCCGAAATTCCGAACGCGCCAAGCTGATCGACTACACCGTGCCGCTGCACACCGAGGTGCTCGCCGTGCTGACCACCGACAAGGTGACCGCCAACAAGTGGCAGGATTTGAACTCCGACGAATACACGCTCGCCAACATGCGCGGCAACTGGACGGTGCCGTGGACCGAGGAGAACATTCCCAACGCCAACTTGGAACTCGTCGACACCCTCGCCGACACGGTGCGGCTGGTCGGACAGGGCCGTGCCGACGCCATCGTCGAGAACATCGACTTCTACATGGCCCACACCAAGAACTATCCCGACGTCAAATGGCGGGTGATCGAAGAGCCGATTTTCGTCGCCTATTGCGCGATTGGCGTCGGCAAGGGCAACGCCGATCTGGTCGAGGTCCTGAACATCATCCTCTACGCGCTTCATTCGGACGGTGTCGTCAATGAGATTTGGGAGGCGTCCTACGGCGCGCCGATGTTGGTGCCAGTCGTCCCCAATCCCTATTTCTAGGCTGCGTTTGCGGCTTGCGGCCGTGGTTCCGGTTGTCGGGACCGCGGCCGTCCGTCTGGCCCCATCGGCATAGGCGATTCGGGGGACGATGGACTATACCTTCCAGTTCGGGATCGCCTTCGAGGCCCTGCCGCAATTGCTGCAGGGCGCCGTTCTTACCCTCGAGCTCGGCATCTTGGCGTTCTGGGGCGGCGCGCTGATCGGGCTGCTCGGTGCCAGCATGAAGATCTATGGCGGCCGGCTCGCCTATGGCGTGGCGCAGGGTTATGTCGTGTTCTTCACCAATACCCCGGCGCTGATCCAGATCTATTTTCTCTATTTCGGCCTGCCCGAGGTCGGTATCCGCTGGAGCAACGAGACTTGCGTCCTCATCGGCCTGACGCTGAACGCCGGGGCCTATCTCACCGAGATCATGCGCGCCGGTTTCCTTTCGGTCCATCGCACCGAGCTCGAAGCGGCCGAGACACTCGGCTTCTCGCGATTCAAGCAGATCCGCTATGTCATCGTGCCGCACATCGCGCGTTACATCTATCCGGCGATCGCCAATTTTTTCATCGTCATTCTGGTCATGGGCACGTCGGTCGGCGCCGTCGTCGGCGTCGACGAGTTGACCGGCGAGACGATTAATATCTCCACCAAGAACTATCGTTGGCTCGAGATGTTCACGGTGACCGCGGGGCTCTACGTCATCCTGACCTTCATCGCCAGCATATCGCTCGCGTTGTTCGGGCGATGGGCGTTCCGCGTCAAGGCGAAGATCTTCTGATGCTGGAGCGTTTCGCCAACGAAATCCCGCGTTTCTTCAGCGCCAACAACCTGGTGCTGCTGATGGAGGCCGCCGGCACGACGCTGGCGATGACGCTGCTCGGTTGCTTCATCGGCTTCTTCCTCGCCTTCTTCATGGTCTTCCTGCGCCAGACCCCGGGCCTAGTGGCGACGCCGCTCCGTTTCGCCGCGATTTCCTATATCGAGGTTTTCCGGCGCATCCCGTTTCTCGTCATCACCTATTTGGTGCTGTTTTTCATCCAGGCCTTCATCTCGAACGCGTCGCTGTTCAGCATCGCGGTGATCGCGATCTGTATCTACGCCACCGCGTTTACCGCCGAGATCATCCGCGGCGGCTTCGAATCGGTGCCGCGGCAGCAGGTCGAGGCGGCAACGGCAATGAACTTCAGCCGCTGGCAGACGCTGTGGGGGGTCATCGTGCCCCAGGCCTGGCCGGTGATCATTCCACCGGCGATCGCCTTCATGATCGGTTTCATCAAGGACACCGCGCTGGTCTCCCAGGTCGGCGTGTTCGAGCTCACGTTTCGCGCCAAGGAATTGAACAACCAGGGCTATTCCGGGATTCTGGTGTTCGGTACGATCGCGCTGCTGTATTTTGCCATGTCCTATCCGCTGACCCGGATCGGCCAATATCTGGAGCGGCGCCTTGCCACATCTCGACATTAGGAACGTCAGCAGCGCCTATGGCCGCGTCGAGGTCCTCAGCGATGTCACCCTGACCGTCGATCAGGGTCAGGTCGTCGCCCTGGTCGGACCGTCGGGGTCGGGCAAGTCGACCTTGTTGCGCGTGTTGATGGGCCTCAACCGGCCCACTACCGGCGAGATTCTGGTCCACGACGAGCCGGTCGATTACGCCAGCAAGGCGAGCGTCCGGGCGGCGCGCGACCGCATGGCCATCGTCTTCCAGCAGTACAACCTGTTCCAGAATATGGACGTCATGCGCAACGTCACCGTCGCGCCGATCAAGATCAAGGGGCGGCGCCGGGCCGAGGTCGAAGAGGATGCCCACCGGCTGCTGGCCAAGGTCGGCCTCGCCGACAAGCACTATGCCTTTCCCGACCAGCTCAGCGGCGGCCAGCAGCAGCGGGTTGCGATCGCCCGCGCGCTTGCCCTCAAGCCTGAAATTCTGCTCCTCGACGAGGTCACCTCGGCCCTCGACCCGGAGCTCGTCAACGAGGTCCTCGACACGATCCGGAACCTGGTTGCCGATGGCATGACGATGCTGATCGTCAGCCACGAGATGGCGTTTGTCCGCGAGGTCGCCGACATGGTGGTCATGATGGACAAGGGCCAGGTCGTCGAGATGGGACTGCCGCGCGACATCATCGACGATCCCAAAACGCAGCGCGCCAAAGACTTCTTCGGCAAGATCCTGCGTCACTAGAGCACCATGTGCTCTAGAGCCAACCCGCCCGAGTGCCGGCGACGTGACGATCCGAGGCCTATGCCGCGAACGCCGGCGACGATATCGGCGCCAGGTTGAAACCGGGCCTGCGTCCGAGGACAAGATCGGCGACCAGCCGCGCCGCGAACGGGCCGGCGGTGAACCCGACCCACGGGACCATACACAGGAAAAAGCCCGGTACGCCGGGCGCTTCGCCGATGATCGGCCGCCAGTCATCGGTCCCATTGACGATTGCGGGCCAGGTCCGCAGCAAATTCGCCCGCCGCAGGCTGGGCACCACCGTCGCGGCGACTCGAAGGTTGTCGCGGACGGAGTCCACATCGACGACGGGCCGCCCGTTCTCGGGGTCGAGGGCGCCCGGCCAGCCGCCACCGATCAGGAAGGCGCCGCGCGGCGTCTGTTTCAGGGTCAGCCGTCCGCCGGTGGCATACACCAAGTGAGTGACCAGGGGCGCCGCCGGCTCGGTGACGTTGACCTGGATCGGATAGCCATCGATCGGCAGTTCGAGCCCGATCATCGCGGCGACCCGTCCGGCGCTCGCGCCGGCGCAGTTGACGACCCGCCGCGCGGCGATCGGACCGGCTCTGGTCTTGGCGGTGAACCCGCCGCCATCCCGGTGCAGGCCGTCCAGGGTGGTGCGGCGCATGATGCGCACGCCGTTGCGTTGCGCAGCTGCGGCGAAGGCGGGGGTGGCGAGCAGCGGGTTGGCGGTCCCCTCGAGCGGGTATAGCGCCGCGCCGACCATCTGATCGGAGACGTAGGGTGCGACCGATTGCAGATCGTCCCGCGACAGCAGCTCGACGTCCACGCCATGGGCGCGTTCGACTCGCGCCTTGCGCTCGACCGCACGCATCTCGTCCTCGGTCTCGGCGAGCAACAGGCCGCCGCACAGGCTGACCTCGAAATCCGCGCCCAGCTCCGCTTCGATTTTGGGCCAGTAACGGATCGCCTCGAGCAGAAATGACAGAACCGGTGCGAACTGCGCGGCCCAATCCTCGCCCTTCTCGATGAACTCCTCGTAGGGCATCTGGCCGTGGAGGCTGCCGGCGTTGGATCCCGACGCCAGCGTGTTGAGGTCGTGTTGCTCGATCACCAACACGTCGGCGCCGCCGCGGGCGAGGAAATAGGCGGCGGCGCAGCCGGCCAGGCCGCCCCCGATCACCAACACGTCCGCTCGCGCCATCGTCCCTTCCATCATCCCTCTGTCTTCCCGGGGCGCGATTTACACCCTTTGACGGCCCATGTTAATCTGCGCGACGAATTTTCCGGCGCCAATTCGTTCGTTCATCGCGATGGTGACGTGGCGCCTCGTCTTGGGAGAAGGTGTCATGATGCATCATTTTCGCGGCAGCTATAGCGTCACGGTCACGCCGTTCACGCCCGACGGCTCGGCGATCGATGTGCCGGCATTGAAGAATTTCCTCGACTGGCAGCTCACCGCCGGAGTGCCCGGTCTCATCATTCTCGGCACGACCGGAGAGTTCCTGACCGTCAGCGACGACGAGCGCCGGCTCTATGTGGAGACCACCGTCAACCACATCGACAAGCGGGTTCCGGTCCTGGTCGGTACGATGAATGCCCATACCCCGACCGCCGTGCGTTACAGCCGCGAGGCCGAACAGCTTGGCGCCGACGCCCTGATGATCCTGCCGCCCTATTACTACACGCCGACGGAAGACGAGATCTTCAATTACTACAAGGCGATCTGCGACGCGGTCACGATCCCGATCATGCTTTACAACAACCCGTTCACCTCCAACGTCGACATGTCGGCGAAGTTCATTGGCCGGCTGACCCGGGCCTTCGAACAGGTTCGCTACATCAAGGAAGCAAGCATGGACGTCGGCCGGGTCTTCGACATCATCGAGGCAACCGAAGGCGTGATGAACGTGTTCGCCGGTGAGCGCGTCGTCGAGTCCTACGCGCTGGGCGCGGTCGGTTACGTCAATCCCTATGGCAACTACATCCCACGCGCGTCGACAGGGTTTTGCGATTTCATCGTCGACGGCCGTGTCGAGGACGCCAAGCGGATCCAGCATCTGATCGACGACATGCAGGCGATCATTCAGGAAGGCCACCCGACCTACGGCCACCAATGTTATTCGAAGGCGCTCGCGGCGGTCGCCGGCTATCCGGTCGGCGACGTCCGGCCGCCGCTGACCACGTTTGCCGAGCTCGGCGAGGAGGGCCGGCAGCGGGTCGAAAAGCTCAAGCTCATCATGCAGCGCATCGACGAACTGATGGACGAGCTCGACGGTCGTCTCGCCGCTTGACGCATCGCGGCGCCCCGTGTCTCTCGACGTTGATCCCGCGGGTTCGTGTATGGATTCCGATAACGTGACGGCGCCGCTGCTTTTCACGCCTCTGACCGTGCGCGGTTTGACGCTGCGAAACCGGATCGTGGTCTCGCCGATGTGCCAGTATCAGGCCGTCGAGGGCGCGATGCAGGATTGGCATCTGCAGCACCACGCGCGTTTTGCGCTCGGCGGTTACGGCCTTGCCTTCGTCGAGGCGACCGGCATTACCCGCGACGGCCGCATCACCCACGGCTGCACCGGGATCTGGAACGACGAGCAGATCCCGCGCTTGATCGAGGTCGTCAAAGGCTACAAGGCCCACGGCGTCGCCACCGGTATCCAAATTGGCCACTCCGGCCGCCGCGGCAGCGCCGCCCGGCCGTGGGAAGGGGCGGCGCCGCTCACCGCCGACAGTCCCGACCCGCCGTGGCAGACGGTCGGGCCGAGCGCCCTGCCCGAGCGCGACGGATATCCGGTGCCGCGCCCGCTCGAGGAGAGCGAAATCATGGAGCTGATCGACGCGTTCCGGGCGGCGGCGAAACGCTGCCTCCGCGCCGGCTTCGACGTGATCGAGATCCACGGCGCCCACGGCTACCTCATTCACTCGTTTTTTTCGCCGATATCGAACCGGCGCGATGACCGCTTCGGCGGCGACCTCGGCGGACGCATGACCCTTCCGCTCATGGTTGCCGAAACGGTGCGCGAGGTGTGGCCCGACGACCGGCCGGTCTTCTACCGCGCTTCGTCGGTCGACAACGTGGACGGCGGCGTTACCATCGAAGACACCGTCGCGCTGGCCCGCGAACTCAAGGCGCGGGGGGTCGATGTCATCGATTGCTCATCCGGCGGAATGGGCGGCCCGGCGACGCTGTCGACGAAGAAGCTGTCCCCCGGCTACCAGGTGCCGTTCGCCGAAGCCGTGCGGCGGGACGCCGGCATCCCGACCATGGCAGTCGGCCTGATCATGGACCCGAAACACGCGGAAGAGATTCTGGCCGCCGGCCAGGCCGACCTGATCGCGCTCGCCCGCGAACTGATGGCCGACCCCAATTGGCCCTATCACGCGGCCCTGGAGCTCGGACTCGACGACCCCCATAGCGTGCTGCCGCCGTGGTATGCGTTCTATCTCGAACGCCGCGCCGACGTACTCGGATCGTAACGCGCGGGCACGGCCTAACGTATATAAGTGGCGCCGTTGACGTCGAGGGTCGCCCCCGAGAGATGGCGGCAGCTCCCGGTCGCCAAGAAGGTGACCAGGCTGGCCAGCTCCTCGGGCGGGATCCATTCACCCATGGCCAGCGTCGACGTCACCACCTCTTCACCGCCGACCGCGGCGGCGGTGTCCTCGGACATGCGTGTGCGCACGACGCCCGGCGCGACGACATAGGCGAGGATGTTTCGATCGGCGTAGTTGCGGGCGATCGATTTGGTCGCCGCCATGACCGCCGCCTTCGACGCCGCATAGGTCGTCAGTGCCGGATTGCCGGGGCCCCGCTGGGCGGCCCAACTGGAGATCGTGACGATCATGCCGCCGCCGGTATCGAGATAGTGCCGCACCGCGTCGCGCATCAGGCGGGCGGGGGCCAGCACATTGACCCGCAACGTCTCGTCCCAAACCGCATCCCAGGTTTCGTCGTCGTCCTCGATCCCGCCCTTGAGATGCAGAATGCCGGCGTTGTTGACGAAGACGTCGATCCCGTCACGCCAGGCCACCGCCTCGCGCCACAAGCGTTTGACCTGCTCCTTGTCGCCGAGATCGGCCCCAATCAGCTTGACCCGCGTCTCGGCAATCGCCTTCGTTGCCGATTCGGCGCCGGCGCGGTCCGACCCGTAGTGGGCGATGACATGGGCGCCGGCGGCGCCGAGCGACGCGACGATGGCGGCGCCGATTCCCTTGGAGGCGCCTGTTACCAGAATTGTCTTGTCGGAAAGGTCTTGCATCTCAGCGGTCATCGTTGAGCCGGGCCGAACAGCGTAGCACGCTAATACAATCCGGCATCGACCGGAATGACCTGTCCGGTGATGCCGCCGGCCAACGGCCCGGCCAGGAACAATGCGGCGTCGGCGACCTCGTCCGCGCTCGCCAATCGGCCCAGGGCGGTTTCGGACGCGTAGCGGGCGAGCACGTCCTCGACACCGGGCCCGCCGCCAGCGGCGCGGTCCCCGATCCGTCGGAGCAAGGCGTCGGTGGCGACCGGGCCCGGGGCCAGGGCATTGACGCGGATGCCGAAGCGGCCGAGATCCAGGGCCGCCGACCGCGTCACCCCGATCACCGCGTGCTTTGTCGCGGCGTAGAGCGCCTGCCCGGGGTGACCACGGGTCGAGTTGGACGAACCCATGATGACGACCGCGCCGCCGTGCGCTTTCATGAGCGGCAGCCCGTGTTTTACGGCGGCGATCACGCCGCGGACGTTGACTGCGAACACCCGATCCCATTCAACCAAGTCGATTGCGGCGGATTCGCGCCACGGCGGGACGATGCCCGCATTGGCGACGACGATGTCGAGGCGGCCGAATTCCCGACCGATCGCGTCGACCGCCTTGGCGAGATCCGCTTCCTCGGTGACATCGCCCCGCATATGCCGCCAGCGGGGCGGCAGGTCCGTCATCCGCTCGAGACGGTCGAAGACCAGCCCGGTCGCCCCGGCGGCCGCGAACCGGTGCACGATCGCCGCCCCCAGTCCGCGGGCGCCGCCGGTCACCAGCGCCACCTTTCCCTCGAGTAGATCCATTGGCGTTTCCCTGGCCGTCCATCTGGTCGAACAGGCGTTCGCCGCCACAGTGGCGATTTTTCGCCCGATTGCCCATCGGAAACTGTACTTTCCATGGTCAGTTGGGCAAAGGCTTCTCACCCGGGACGGCACCGGGGGGCGCAAGGAGGGCGGCGGCGGCAATGCGGGCACGAGGCAGTGAAATCACGCCGGCGGAGCGTCCGGTACCGGTTGCATTCGACGGCCGAGCGCTGGCGGCACGCCGAGGCGAGACCATCGCCGCCGCGCTCGCGGCCAACGGCATCGCGGCCTTCCGCGCGACCGCGTCGGGGGCGCCGCGCGGGCTCTTCTGCGGCATGGGTGTGTGCCGGGATTGCGTGGTCGAAATCGACGGACACACCGTGCGGCGCGCGTGCATGACCAAGATCGATGCCGCCCTCGACGTGCGTCAAAACCGGCAACTCGCGACACTCGAGGCGACGGGTGGCCGCCCCGTCGATCACGCGTCAGCGGACCGCGCTCCGCTGGAACCGGACCTGGTCGTAGTCGGCGCCGGCGCCGGCGGCCTGAGCGCGGCATCGGTCGCCGCCGAAGCCGGGCTCCACGTCGTCCTTGTCGACGACCGGCCGGCCCCGGGCGGGCAATATTTCAAGCAATTCATCGATTTCCCCGGCCTGTCGAGCACGGCCCATCGAGACGCGCAATTCGATGCCGGCCGCGACCTCATCGAACGCGCGAAGCGCGCCGAAACGGAGGTCATCACGGGCGGCGTTTGGTCGGCGTCGCGGCCGCTCGAGATTCGCGTCGCCGGCGCGGCGGGAAGCCGGGTCATCCGGCCGCGCCAATTGATCGTCGCGACCGGCGCCTATGAACGCGCCCTGCCGGTGCCGGGGTGGACGCTGCCCGGCGTCATGACGACCGGCGCCGCGCAGACCTTGCTTCGCAGCTACCGGGTGCTGCCCGGCAGGCGCATTGTCGTCGCCGGCAACGGGCCGCTCAACCTTCAGGTCGCCGGCGAATTGTCGAAGGCGGGCGCCGACGTCCTCTGTGTCGCCGAGCTGGCGGGGCGACCGGCGATACATTCGGCAGCGGCGCTGTGGGCGATGGTGCGCAATGCCCCCGGCCTGGTGCGGCGGGGGTTGCGCTATCGGCGCGACCTGGCCCGGGCCAGGATCCCGGTTCTCTATGGTCATGCCCTGTCACGCGTCGACAAGAGCGCGGACGGACTCCGCGCATCGATTTCCGCCTATTTGCCGCGACAGCACGGGCCGGTGGCGGAATTCGATGGCGACGCAGTGCTCATGGGCTACGGCTTCCTGCCGTCGAATGAGATTTCGCGTCTGCTTGGCTGCCGCCACGATTACGATAGGTCACGCGGGCAGCTGGTGACCCGGCGCGACGCCGACTGCCGGACGTCGGTCGCCGGGGTGTTCGCGGTCGGTGATTGCTGTGGTCTCGGCGGGGCTCAGGCCGCGATGGCCGAAGGTATCATCGCCGGTGTGGCGGCGATCGAGGCGGCCGGGGGGGCGGTCACGGCGGCGGCGGCGCGGGAACGGAAGGCGGCGCGGCGATCCCTGGCGCGCCAGCGTCGGTTTCAGTCCGCCTTGTGGACACTGTTCGCCGCCCCACGGCCCGATATCCAACTGGCCGACGCGGAGACGATCGTCTGCCGCTGCGAGGAGGTGACGCTCGGCGACGTCGAGGCCCAAATCGGCGCCGGCCGGCCGTCGATGAGCGAGATCAAGCGTGGGACCCGGCTCGGCATGGGGCCCTGTCAGGGCCGCTACTGCACCCCGCTGGTGGCCGCGCTTCTCCACGACCGATTTGGCGTACCGCTGGACGAATACGCGTATTTCGCGCCGCGGCCGCCGATCCAACCGGTGGCGATCGATGAGGTCATCCGCTAAGGGGCCGCAATCAGGCGTGACGGCATTGTCAATGCCGTGAGAGGCCGCCGCCGTTCATGGAGCTACCAGGGCATTGACACATTAACTGCGTCGGCCGGATGCAATGCGCCGTACCATGGATCAGACCGCAGCGCAGCTAAGCCGCCAAACGTCGAACCTCTCGGCCCGAAACTTTTTGAAGATGCTGCGAGGTAGTAGGTGGCGTTGGATGTAGAAGGCGTTCTGGACGGCGGCGTGGATCGGGAGGAAGCGTTGGGCTGATCCCGGCGACTTGAAACCGCTGCTGCTTTCGTTCTCGCCGCCGAACCGGCTGGTGGGAGGTTTCAGCCCGATTATTCGCTCGCAAGCCCTGATCATGGACCGTGCAAAGCCGCTTATGGCGGATGGCGACTGGGTACGATTTGAGCTTGTCCGTAGTGATGCGCTTCGGCGCAAAGCCCTGGTTCTTCAGAAGCTTTCGCAGCAATCTCCTCGCCGATCGAGCGCAACGCCGGCTCTGAACCAGGAAGTCCAGCACTTCACCTTCGTCGTCGACCGCCCGCCACAGCCAATATTGTTCTGGTGGCGATGGCCAACAAGACGGCCCGTGTCGTATGGGCGATGCTCAGCCGAGGTGAAACATTCCGAATGGAAGCTCGGTCGGTCGCATAACAGACGGTGGAAGGAACTTTATTGCGAGGGTGACGATGATGTG